>JBDTOH010000506.1:0-4506 GCA_039933355.1 Gemmatimonadota bacterium
CTCTACCTCGCGCCGGTGATGGCGCTCCTGCTCGGCCTCATCGCGTGGCAGGCCCGGCGCCGCCGGGTTCGAGCTGCGACGGCCTGGTCGCAGGCGTTAGGCGCTGCCGCGGCGAAGCGGGGTGCGCTCGGGCCGATCGCGTTCACGCTGATCGGGCTCGCGGCGGCGGCCGGACTCGCCGGACCGCGCTGGGGCGAGACCAACGTCTCGAGCGAGACCCGCTCGCTCAGCCTGGTGATCGCGATCGACATCAGTCGTTCGATGCTCGCCGAGGACGTGCTCCCGAACCGCCTCCAGCGGGCGATCCAGGAAGCCCGCCGCCTGCTGCAGGATGCCCGCGGCGACCGGCTCGCGCTCCTGGCGTTCGCGGGCCGAAGCTACATCCTGACGCCGCTGACGCTCGACCAGGGCGCGGTGGCGCTCCAGCTCGACGCGCTCGATCCCGACATTGCCTCGGAGGGCGGGACCGATCTCGCCACCGTGCTCCACCAGGGCGGTGAGCTGCTCTCGGTCAGCACCGACGGGGGTGCCCGCGCGCTCGTGGTGTTCACCGACGGCGAAAGCCACGACTCGATTCAGCTCGCGACCCAGGCCGCCCGCGAGCTCAAGGACGCCGGTGTGACCACGATCTTCGTGGCCGAGGGCGGGATTCGGCCGGCCCGCATTCCGATTCGCGATTCGGCCGGCCGCCTGATCGAATACAAGAAGCAGGCGGACGGTTCCGAAGTCGCCACGTCGCGCCACGATGAGATCCTTCGGACCGTCACCGACGCGGCCGAAGGCATTCTCATTCCGGCCGACTTCCCGGACCAGGCGGGCGCGGTGTGGAAGACGGTGGCCGGCCTGGACCGCGCCGCGGCGACGGGAAGCCGGGTCGAGGACTTCATACCGCGAGCCTGGATCTTTGCGCTGGTCGCCGGCGTGCTTCTTATTCTTCACGCGATGACCCGCCGGACGGCCGCGCTCGTGGCCATCCTGCTCGCGGTCGGGCTCGGCACCGCGCGGGCGCAGCGCCCGAGCGTCGGCGAGCGGCAGCTCCATCAGGGAGACTCGACCGGAGCGCTCGCGGCGTTTCTCCGCGCGGCGAAGCGCGAAACGATCCCGGACACCGCGTGGTACAACGCCGGCACCCTGGCGCTCTCGCAGGGCAAGTACGAGGACGCGCGCCAAGCGTTAGGCGTGCTCAGCCAGAGCCTCGACCCCGAGCTTCGCTTCCGGGCGCTGTACAACTCGGGGATCGCGGCCCTCAAGCTCGCCCGTCAGGATACCGCCCAGCGCTCCCAGCTCGAGGCCGAGGCCGCGCAGCGATTCCAGGATGCGCTGCTGCTCGAGCCCCGCTCCGCGGCGACGAAGTGGAATCTCGAGCTGCTGCACCAGGCCCCGCCGCCCCCGAAGGGGGGTGGCGGTCCCAAGAACGATCCCAAACCGCACGGTGGTGGCGGTGCGCCGAATCAGGCGCCGCCGCCTTCGGGCGGCCAGCAGATGAATCAATCCCAGGCGGAGCAGATCCTGAATTCGGTGGAGCGGAACGAGCGGGCGGTTCGCGCCGATCAGCTCAAGCGGCGCCGGACCGCGAAGAGCGCCATCGACAAGGATTGGTAGATGGGGCTTCTCGCTCTCCTCTTCGCGCTCCAACAACCCCAGCTCACCGTCACCACGACGGTGGACCGGCCTCACGTCCAGGTCGGCGATGAGATCGTCTACAGTCTCCGCGCGGTCGGCGCGGCGGTCGGCACCTTCTCGGTCGCGCTGCCGGTGCTGAGCGGCCTTCCCGTCATTGACCGGACCGAGCACAGCGAACGGACTGCTGACGGCGGTCGCGCTTACAGCGTCGAGCTGAGATTGCGCGCGGCGGAGGTCGGCGTCTGGCAGTTCTCGCCGGTCGTGGTGACGCAAGGCGATGAAAGCGCCGTCGCCCCCGAAGTCGAGATCACCGTCGTCGGGAGCAACGCGCCCGATGCCCAGGGAGCGCTGACTGCGCGGCTTCTCGACCTGATTCGAAGCGTTCCCTCACCGGATGGAAGTGGCGCCCGCATCATGGCGGTCGCCTCCGCGAACCACGTTTTCCCGGGCGAACAGGTGGACTTGCTCACAGCCGCCTGGTTTCCCCGCTCGCTCCGCAACCGGCTTCGGCGTCCGCCGGCGATGACGCCGCCGGTCCTCGACGGCGTGTGGTCGGTCCCGCAGGCGTCGGTACCGGGCATCGTCTCGAGCCGGTTCATCGGCGACGAGACGTTCGATCTGTTCGTCAACCACCAAGTCGTCTATCCGCTCGCACCGGGGCGGCTGGTCATTCCGTGGGCCCGCCTTTCCTACTCGGTTCCGGTCGGCCGGCCGTCGGCCGGACAGGAGCGAACCGTCTCGATCGTGAGCGACAGCGTCTTCATCACGGTCGACGCGTTGCCGGACAAAGGCAGGCCCGACGGATTCACCGGCCCGGTCGCCCGCGATCTCCGCGTCACCTACCGGGTCGAGCGCGGCTCGGCGCGGGCCGGCGAGCTGCTGCCGGTCGACCTCGTGGTGGCGGGGCAGGGGAACATGACGTTGTGGACCCCGCCGAACCTCGACTGGCCGGCCGGGACTCGTGCCTATCCGGACAAGGTCGAAGAGGTCGCGCGGCCCACCAACGGCATGTTAGGCGGCACGAAGACGTTTCGGTTCCTGATTCTCCCCGACAGCGCGGGGAGCCTCGCCTTTCCGCCGCTCCGATACGCCTATTTCGATCCGGAGACGGCCAAGTATCGGGAGGCCGCGGCCCCCGGCATCGTGGTCCCCGTGCTCGAGGCGATTCCCCACGTGGTCCGAGCCGAGGTGCTGCACCTGGTAGGACGCGAGGACGATTGGAGCTACTGGCTCCACAACCTCGAGCCGTCGCGCCAGTGGTGGTGGATCGCGCTCTTCGCCGGCCCGGTGGCGCTCGTGACGATCGTCGAGGCGATTCGGCGAAGGCGATGGCGCGGCCGGCGCGCGGCGCGCCGGCAGGACGACCCGGTCG
Organism: Gemmatimonadota bacterium; assembly: GCA_039933355.1. Classification (GTDB taxonomy): domain Bacteria; phylum Gemmatimonadota; class Gemmatimonadetes; order Gemmatimonadales; family GWC2-71-9; genus SHZU01. The sequence continues at coordinate 2,996 of JBDTOH010000506.1, forward strand.
CGGCTCTCGAGCGGCTCGCGACGACCGAGCTGATCTCGATGCACGCGCCGGCCGACTGGCGGCTCGACCGCGCGCTCCGGCAGCACGGCGTCTCGCGGGAGACTGCTGCCCGGCTCGCGGACCTGAAGGAGCGAGTCGATGCCGAGCGCTACGGGGATGAGCGGGTGAAGCGTGGCGATGGCCTGGTGCCGGACATTCGCGCAGCGCTTGCGGCGCTCCCGAAGCGGATTTCGGCCAGGCTCACCGGCCCGCTGCTGCTGCTCATCATCGCGGGTGTCGGCGCGGCAGCGGCGATCGCGCAGACCGGGGACGCGGTCGCCCTCTACCGGAGCGCCAACTATGCCGCGGCCGGGGAGCGGTTCGAGACGCTGGCGAAGGCTCACCCGAACGATTGGACCCGCTGGTACAACTTGGCTGCCGCCGAATATATGGCGGGTCATGACGCCGCCACCGCCGCGGCGCTCTTCCGCGCGAAAGGCCTCGCCCCCCGCGCGGCCCCGGTCCGCGAGCTCTGGCGCACCGTCGAACGGGAGCACGAGCCGCTGCGCGAGGCGCCCCGGCCATTTCCACTTTCGCTCGGCGAGCGGTGGCTGGCGGTGGTTGCGGTCTGTTGGCTCTGGGCGCTGGTCGCCGTCTCTCGAGGTGCCGCACGTCGGAGCGCCGTGATCATGTTGGGCGCGGCCGCGGTCGTTGCGCTGGTCGCGATCGGATTCGACACCCGCGCACGTCTCCCAGCCGGTTTTCTCGACGGCGCCGCCACCCTCCGAGTCTCGCCGCATGGGCTCGCGCCCGAGAAGAGCGCCGTGCCGGCGCTGAGCTATCTCGAGCTGGAACGGTCGGAGCCGGGCTGGTGGCTCGTGCGGGACCGCCGGGGTCAACGGGGTTGGGTCGCCGCGAAGGCTCTGGTTCCCGCCAGAGATTAGATTGCCATCCCATGCCCCCGGCTACAACCCGTCGCGTCCAAATACTTCCCGATTCGGTCGCGAATCAGATCGCGGCCGGCGAGGTCGTCGAGAGGCCGGCGTCGGTTGTAAAGGAACTGGTCGAGAACGCGCTCGATGCGGGCGCCCATCAGATTCGGGTCGAGCTCGAACAAGGCGGTAAGCAGCTGATCATCGTGAGCGACGACGGCGCCGGCATGAGCCGCGACGATGCAATTCTCGCCCTCGACCGCCACGCCACGAGCAAGATCACGAGCGCGGCTGATCTGATCGGTGTCTCCACCTTCGGCTTTCGAGGCGAAGCGATTCCCGCGATCGCATCGGTCTCGCGCTTTACGCTCGCGACGGCGGACGGCGACGGCGATGGAACCGAGCTCAGCATCACGGGCGGCCGGTTCGACCGAGTCGCGCCGATTGCGCGGCAGCGCGGAACGACGATCACCGTTCGGGGACTCTTCTTCAATACGCCTGCGCGGCGCAAATTCCTCCGCTCGCTCTCGAGCGAAATGCGGGCCGCATGGGAAATCGTTGCCACATTTGCCATCGCGCATCTCGAGGCCGGAAGTCCGC
>JBDTOH010000507.1:0-4502 GCA_039933355.1 Gemmatimonadota bacterium
CGAGCGAGTGCTCGCGGGCCTCGAGGCCGGCCTAACGATCAGGGGAGAGCCGCCGGTCCGCTGGACTCTCGCGGAGCGGATGGCACACTACCACGTGCCCGGAGTGAGCATCGCGGTCGTGGACAGCGGGCGAATCGTCTGGGCCCGGGGTTTCGGAGTAAAGGAGGCCGGCGGGGCGGATTCAGTCGGCACCGAGACCGTCTTCCAGGCGGGGTCGATCAGCAAGCCGGTGTTTGCGTTGGGTGCGATGCGGCTGGTCCAAGACGGAAAGCTCGCGCTCGACGAGGACGTCAACACGCGGCTCACCACCTGGAAAGTTCCCGACAACAAGTTCACCGCCATTGAGAAAGTCACGCTTCGGCGACTCCTCAACCATACCGCGGGGCTCACGATCCATGGGTTCCCGGGTTATCCAGCGGGGGATCCGATCCCGACGATCGTGCAGGTGCTGAACGGAGAGAAACCGGCGAACACCGCCCCGATACGCGTCGACACCGTCCCGGGATCGATCGTTCGTTACTCGGGCGGGGGAACAACGGTTGCGATGGTGTTGGCGGAAGACGTGACGAAGAAGGCGTTCGTGCCGTGGATTCGAGAGACCGTGCTGGGTCCGGCCGGCATGAAACGGAGCAGTTACGACGAGCCCATCGCGCCCGCGCTGGCCGCCAATGCGGCGAGCGGTCATTCGATGGAGGGAGCCGTCGTGCCGGGGAAGCACTTCACCTATCCGGAGCTGAGCGCCGCGGGCTTGTGGACGACGCCGTCCGATCTGGCCCGCCTCGCGATCGAGATCCAACGGACCTGGGAGGGCAAGCCGCCCAAAGTCGTGAGCCGCGCTACGCTCGAGCAGATGTTCACACCGTCGCCTCTCGCTACCGGACCCGATCACGACCTACCCTTCGGGCTCGGCTTTGCCATCGGCGGATCAGGCCGGGACCTCGAGTTCTCCCACGGAGGCGCGGACGAGGGATTCCGCGCGTTGTTCGTGGCGTTTGCCGGGCGAGGGCAAGCCGCGGTGGTGATGACGAACGGACAGGCCGGGGAGCCGCTGCTCGACGAAGTGATGGCGAGCATCGCGGCCGAATACGCGTGGCCCAGCCATCACCCCAAGGAGAAAGTCGTGGTGGCGAGGGATTCGAGTGAGCTGGCGGGACTGGTCGGGGAGTACGCGCTCGACGTCGGCGCGCCCAAGCCGTTGCCGGCGACGGTCACGATCGAGGACGGGAGGTTGATGCTCGACGTGCCCACCGGCTCGATCGGGAAGGTCGAGCTACTGGCGGACTCGGACTCCACTTTCTTCACACGCAGCGCCGGCCTGCCGATCGCGTTCGGTCGGGATCGGACCGGACGCGTGATCGAGATCGTGGTCGCCGGGTCGGCTCGGGGAAAGCGTCAGGTAGGAGAGAGCGCCAAGGAGAGAGCTATATCATGACGGCGCGCCGCGGACCAGCGTCACCGGATCGCCAACTCGGATCGTGCCGGCATGCACGACGTCGGCGTTGAGGGCCAGTCGGCCTCCAAATCGCCGGCCTATGTCGCGGAGGACCTCGGGATCGCGCGCGAGGGTGTCCGGGTCGACCGTGGTCATCGGGCATCGCGCTCGCAGCGAATCCACTCCAATGCGGGCGTCGTTGATGTGCAACTCGGCGCCCTCCCAGCTGCGTTCCTCCATGCCGGCTACGCCGCTGATCAGGATATTGGGTCTCAGGCGCCGGATGTCCCGCCCGAACTCGGCGACGGCGCCGTCGGTGGCCACGAGCAGGGGCAGCACATCGAACCGCTCCGGACCGTCGTAGGCGGCGAGCCAGGCATCCGCGCCGGCGGCGCGCCTGACGAGCGCGAGCGCCTCGTCGCTCCGCCACGGATGGCCGTCGATGCGCGGCTCAGCATCCTCGCCGAGCGTCGCGGTCAGGCCCAGCAGTCGATAGTGTTTTCGGGACGTGCGGACGCCTTCCGGTCCGCGCACGTGCACGGTCCGGTCGCCTGGTATGCCGGCGCCGCCCAGGGTGGCCTCGTTCAGGGGCTCACCCGCGAGCGACTTGACCGGGTAGCGCCAGATACCCGCGACTCTCAACGATGCTCCACTGGGCCTAACGGCCTCCGCCCGCCGCCGTTCGCCCCTCGGCTTTCCGGGTGAACACCGCTCCCTCCGCGTAGGGCGTCGCGAACGGCGGGCCCCGCATCTCGAGCGCGGTCACCTTGCCGTTCGGATCGATTCGGAACAACGCAAAGCTGTTGATGTCCGGCGTACGCGACGTGTTCCACACGACCCCGAAGGTGTCGAAGTGCCAGTGGTCGAGCTTGCCCCACTGCTCCGCGCTCCGCTTCAGAGCCAGCCCGCCGGCATCCTGTTCGATCCTGAGCTCGCCGTAGAAGGGGTTGTCGTAGACGCCGGCGTACCGGTCGAGCGAGAGCGAGGGCTTGGTCCCGGTGACCCGCTGCGACGCCAAGGTGGTGCGGATGGAATCGGAGCGCTGCCGCTGCTGCTTCGCCTGTGCTAGATAGAGCGCGCTCCAGTCCCGCTCCGGCGCGCCGATGAGCCGGTCGAGAATCTCGAACGGGAGGGCGTTCTGGAGATTCTGGCCGTCGGTGTTAGTGAGGACGACAACGCCGACATCTGCTTCCGGCAGCCAGGCCATCTGCGACAGCATCCCGTCGATCCCGCCGCCATGCGAGACGAGCAGTTTCCCGTAGTAGTCGCGGAGCCAGAGGCCGAGGCCGTAGGTGTCGAAGTGGACCATCGGAAGCAGAGTGTCGCGGCCCGCGCTGGCGATGGTCTGCGAGATCTGCATCTGATCGTGGAACTTCTTGCTGAGGAGCTGCGCGCCTCCAAAGCGACCCTCGCGAAGATGGAACCGAACGTACTGCGCCATGTCGAGCGCGCTCGAGTAGATCGATCCGGCCGGTCCGACGTTGTCGATGTTCCGGGCGGTGATCGGTACCGGCTTCCCGTCCACCAACGCGTGCGGCCGGGCGACGTCGGGGCCGGTGAGGTCCTTCGTGCTCGTCACGCTGGCCGTCATACCGAGCGGCGTGAAGATCCGCTGCTTGATAAATGCGTCCCAGGTGGTGCCGGCCACCTTCCCCGCGATCTGACCGGCCGCCAGGAACATGATGTTGTTGTATCCGAAGGTCGAGCGAAAACTGGTGCTGGCAGGCTGCAGGAGCGTCCGGCGGAGAATCTCGTCCCGTCCGAAACCGCTTCCCATCCAGACGGCGTCGCCGCGGAAGAAGCCGCTCCGATGGGTGATCAGATCGCGGAGGGTGAGCTCCCGCGTGATGTACGGATCCGAGACGGCAAAGTCCGGAAGGTACTTCATCATCTTGTCGTCGATGCTGAGCTTCTTCTCGTCCTGGAGCATGCCGAGGGCGACGACGGTAAATGACTTGGTATTGGAGCCGATGGCAAAGAGGGTCCGCTCGTCCACCTTTTCCGGCTTCGAGACATCGCGAGAGCCGAAGCCCTTGGCGTAGATCACCGAATCGTGCCGCACGATGGCGACCGAAATTCCGGCAACCCCCCAGTCCTGGCGGGCCTTTTCGATATACGCGTCGAGACCGCGCAGAGGATCCGCCTGTTGGGCGGCAGCCGGGGCGGCGAGTGCGAGGAGCGTGAGAAGCAGCGTGGCCACGGACAGCCTGGGCGACTTGGGCATATTGGGTCTCGACTGAGGTTGGTTGACCTACGTAAGATCACCTGCTCGGCCGGAGCCGCAAGTCGGCCGGTTGAACAGTATCTTCTTCGTCGTATGGAACCCTCCTCGATTCAACGGCACTTCGCCCAAGCGCTCGACGCCCTCGTCGAAGAGATTCGGACCGACCGGTCCGTCCTGGCCGCCCTTCTCTGCGGCAGCCTCTCCCATGATACCGTCTGGGCCAAGTCCGACATCGACCTCGTTCTGGTGACGATCGACGACAAGAAGGTCGAGCACACCGGGCTCGCGCTCGACGCGGACGGGGTCAACGTCCACGCGATCTTGATCCCCCGTTCGGAGTTTCGCAAGACGGTCGAAAGCTCAATCCACAACTCGTTCATGCATTCGCTGCTGGCCAAAGGCCGGCTCCTCTATACTCACGACCAGTCCATCGCCGATCTCTGCGCTGCGCTCCACCAGCTCGGCGACCGCGACGCCAAGCTCCAGCTCCTCTCGGCCGCGACCAATGCCCTGCCCCCGCTGTATAAGGCGCACAAGTGGTTCCTGACTCGGCGAGACCTCGACTACACCGCCCTCTGGCTCCTCACCACCGCCACCTACCTCGCCAAGATCGAGGTCCTTCATGCCGGTCTGTTGGTGGACCGGGAAGTGATCCCGCAGGCCATGGAGCTCAACCCGGAGTTCTTCCGCCTCGTCTACCACGACCTCCTCAACACGAAGAAGACCGCTGAACAGGTCCGGGCCGCACTCGACGCCGCCGACGACTATGTGGCCCGGCGCGCGCCGGCGCTGTTTGGGCTCGTGCTCGAGCACCTCCGGGACGTCGGCGAGGCCCGCTCCTCCACC
>JBDTOH010000508.1:0-4488 GCA_039933355.1 Gemmatimonadota bacterium
GTGGCTGACAGGCTTCGATGCGCCGAGCTGTTCGACCGTGTACCTGGACAAGCCGATGCGAAACCACACGCTCATGCAGACCATCGCGCGAGCGAACCGCGTGTTTCCCGGCAAGCACAGCGGCATGATCGTGGACTACTCCAACGTGCTGGCGTCGCTCGAGAAGGCTCTCGCCATCTACGGAGCAGGAAGAGGCGGCGCGAACCCGGTTCAGGACAAGGCAACGCTAGTGGCCGAGCTGCGCAGTGCGCTGGAGGAAGCCACGGCGTTTTGCACCGCTCACGGGGTGGATCTCCGCGCGATGGAGCGATTGCCGTTCGGTACCATGGAGCGGCTGGGGCAATTGGAGTCCGCGGTGAATGCGTTGATTTCACCCGATCCGCTCCGGCGCGAGTTCTTCGGTCACGAACGGCTGGTCGGCACTCTCTATCGTGCTGTGAAGCCGGACCCGCTCGCGCTCGAGTTCGTCGGCGTGGTGGCGTGTCTGTCGGCGCTCGTCGACGCCATTCGCGCCAAGCTCAATCCCAATCGGGCGGACGTGTCCGCCGTGATGGAAGAGATCAGCAAACTGCTGGATACGTCGATTACCGGCGTGAAGATACAGACGGCCACCGGTGCGCTTTTGGACCTGTCCAAGATCGACTTCGACGCCCTGGCGAAGCGGTTCAAGAAGTCGCCAACACGGAATACCGACCTCGAGGTACTGAAAGCGGCCATTCGCGCGCAGCTGGAGAGGCTCATCAGCCTGAACAAGACTCGGGCCGACTATGCCGACAAGTTCGAGGAGCTGATCGAGTCCTATAATACCGGCAGCCGGAACATCGAGGACCTGTTCAGCGAGCTCATTGCGTTGAGTCGGACGTTGAACGATGAGCAGGAGCGTCATGTGCGGGAGAACATGACGGAGGAGGAGTTGGTGATCTTCGACTTGTTGACGCGGCCGGCGCCGGAGTTGAGTGCGGAGGAGCGGGCTGAGGTGAAGAAGGCGGCGCGCGTGCTGCTGGGGCGGTTGAAGGAGCTCCTCGTGATCAACTGGCGGCAGAAGGCCTCGGCGCGCTCCCAGGTCCGGCTTGCGATCGAGGACGTGCTTGATTCGAGTCTGCCGCGGGTCTACGATAAGCCTTTGTACCAAGAGAAGTGCTCGGCGGTGTTTGAGCATGTTTATGAGAGTTATCCGGAGCGGGATTCGACGGTTTATGCGGCGGCCAGGTGAGGGCCGTGACTTCCTCCCATCGTAGCGCGAAGATGATAACGGACTCGGGGTGATGCGCACACACCGGCGAGTGGGCAGAGCACGGGTGTCGGCGGTGCTTGGGATCAGCAGCCTGGCCGTGCTCGCGTGCTCAGCCTGCCGAGGCGCTGCGGTAGCACGTGCGCCTTCCGTTCCGCCGAGTGCCGAAGCGCCTCGAGGAATCGTACCAGACTCCGGTACGGGTACACTGATCGGACTTGTTAAGAGCGGGTGCACCGACTCGGGCTTACAGGGCGCCGTCCTAGCCGTGCTTCCCATCGACGGGAGCACGCCACTCGCGACGGCGCACACTGATCAGTACGGCCGATTCGTTCTACGCTCAGTCCCGCCCGGCCGGCACGACCTGCGGATCCTTGCGATCGGTCACCAACCGGCCCGTCAGCAGCGGCTATTCGCTGTCGGGGTGGTCGATACCTTGATAACGACGTTGAGGCTCTCACCTGTGAGACTGGCCGATGATCTCTGCCCCGGCATGGACTCGATGGGTCGTTGCCCGAAGCGGGCTCCGGACCCGTGCGACAAGATGAGGAAATAGACAACGCCGCTAAATGATCTCACCGCGTCTCGGGCGCTTGGGTCACGGGTTTAGTCGAACACTTCGGCGGCGAAGTGGTTGACCAGGGCGGCTCGTTGCCGCGCCCTTGTCTGGTCGCCGCCTTGGGGTCCATCGCGCAGCTCAAGGTAGCTCGGCCCGGAGCCGCTCGAGGAGAAGCCCGCCGGGCCTGCTGGTTACCGGGAGGCCGTGCCGTCGTTCGTAGTCGGCGATGGCGGCGCGAGTCTTCGCACCGAGCGAGCCGTCGGCGCGGCCGGGGTCGAAACCCACCTTGGTTAGGCGTTCCTGCACTTCGCGGCGCTCCGCGCGGGAGAGCCCCCGATCGTCGGTCGGCCACGGCGTGACGAATTCCGCGCCGCCCGCCAACCGGTCCGCGAGGTGGCCGATCGCGAGCGCGTAGGACTCCGCGGCGTTGTACCGGAAGATGGCGGTGAAGTTCCGGAGCACGAGGAACGCCGGTCCGGCCGGCCCGGCGGGACGGAGCAGGGCGGCCTTGGTCGAGCCCGCGAGGGGCTCCCGGTCGACCCGGGTGATGCCTAACGTCGACCACCGGGCCAGCGACTCGGTAGCGCGGCGCCCGGCCGGCCCCCGGTAGGCCTTCGGAACGCGGACCTCGAAGCCCCAACGCTCGCCGGCAGCCCACCCGGCCCGCTTGAGATAGCGCGCCGCGGATGCGAGCGCGTCCGGGACCGAACCGATCACGTCACGGCGGCCGTCCCCGTCCCCGTCGGCGGCGAGCGCCAGGTAGGTCGTCGGCATGAACTGAGTCTGGCCGAACGCGCCGGCCCACGAGCCCACCAGCCGATCGAGCGGGATCTCGTTTCGATCGACGATCTTGAGGGCCGCAATGAGCTGCTCTTTGAAGAGCCGCGGACGCCGGCCGAAACAGGCGCCCGTCAAGAGGGACCGGATCAGCGGCCGCTGACCCATCGCCCGTCCATAATCCGATTCGACACCCCAGATCGCGACCAGAACATTCCGCTCTACGCCTGTCTTGGCCTCGATGCCGGTGAGGACCGAGTCCCAAGCCGCGAGCCGGGCAACGCCGTCGGCAACCCGCTCCGAATCGACGAGCACGGCGAGGTAATCCCAGATTGGAAGAGTGAATTCGGGCTGCCGCCGATCGGCAGCGAGCACCGAGCTGTCGGGGGTGAAACCGTCGGTTGCGGCGAACCAGGTCGCCTCCGTGATTCCGGAGGCCAGCGCCGCCCGCCGAACCGTCTCTAGACACGGAGCCTTCACAGGCTCGGGTCTCGCATCCACCTGTTCGATCGCGAAGCCGAGGAGCAACGCGGCCTGGAGTAGCCCGCCGGTCATCGGCGAAGTGTCGCCAGGACTCCGCGAGGCGTCAACCAGGCGAGCTTAGCCCGTCCCCGCACCCGACCTCGATGCTCGGTCCCAACCACGAGCGTCAGCGTGGTGTTCCCGGTGAGGCCCTCCCGCGCGTCGCGATGGTCGGATTCGACGCCGACATTCGAGGGCCGGTTCGCGATCACTCCTGTAACCGACCGCGCCGGATTAGTCGAACACTGTGGCGGCGAATTGGTTGACCAGGGCCGCGAACTCCGCACTGCGGAGCATGCTTACCCCGTGTCCGCACTTCTCAAACCGATGCGCGCGCCCCCGCCGCGCGAGAGCGAGGAATTGCGGTTCCCCTCGAACCATGCCGGTATCACGGTCACCGTTGATGAACAGGATCGGGGCGGAGATCGCAGCCAGATTCTTGAGCGCATCGAAATCACGCAAGGCGGCCACCGCTCTGCCAAAGACTCGAATGCTGAGGCCAGCTTCTGTTAACGATTGGATGTCTTGCTCTGCAAGTCCTTGGCGTCTCAAGGACCGTGGAACCAACGTGCGAACAAGCCGCGGCTCACCGAAGCAAACAATCAACAACCGGAACAGCCCCACCGTTGCCAAGTAGGGCAGGACATTCGGGCCCTTTAAGACGGCTGTCGAACCGCCGAGTACCAAGCCTTTGAGCTGTTCTTCGGCGATGAGTGGCGCCGCGGCCTGGGCGGTGTAACCCCCGAGCGAGTCTCCCACCAGAACCACGGGCGCACCTCCAACGGAGGCGACGCTCGCTTGCACCGTCTCAATTGCGCCCGCGAGCGTAAAGTCCTCTCCGCGCCGGGCACCATGACCTGGCAGATCTGGCGCGATAACGCGATACTTTGGATTCAAATGGCGGCGGACCGCGTCCCACATGCGAGCGTTTAGCGTCGCGCCGTGGAGGAACACGAGAGTGGTTTCGGTGGGGTGAGTCACAGTCTCATCGATGCGGTATCTGGACGTGGAAAGATGAATTTCAATGCAGTGTACCTCCGCTGGGCTTTGATGACACGTTGGTTCCCACGAAATGCTCGCGGCGCTCGATGTCAATTCGACCGTCGCCGATAAGCCCCGAACGCTTCAACCGGAGTCGAGTCGATGCGGTGTCCCCTCGGTCTGTCCCTGGTCTTCGCAGCGGTCTCGGTCGCCTCCGCCCTCGCGCAGGCGGGGCCGAGGCCGGCGGACGTCTCCACCCTCGACGGCATCATGAAGGCCTACTACGACGTCGTGAGCGGGCCGTCCGGCTCGCTTCCCGACCCGGTGCGCGACCAGAGCCTCCATGATCCTAACGCGCAGGTTACGCTCCTCAGCCGCAAAGCGGACGGCACCGCCACCGCCCTGGTCACGACGCTCG
>JBDTOH010000509.1:0-4485 GCA_039933355.1 Gemmatimonadota bacterium
CGCGACCCCAACCTTGGCAAGGTTGTGCTCTACCAACTGAGCTATTCCCGCAGAGGAGCGGGCCACCATTCTATCTCCAGGGGCGGCCCTTCGCAACCTTTGACAGTGGCTGCGGGAAGGCCCCGCATCCGTCCCCGCACCTGTTTTTGCTTCTACTCCGTACGGCTGGCCTTGCAAGTGGAGGCGAGGGGGATCGAACCCCTGACCTCGTGAATGCCATTCACGCGCTCTCCCAACTGAGCTACGCCCCCACTATTATATCTGACGCCGGCCTGTGCAAGATCGCGGCCACCTCGGCCAACGCGGCAACCTAGTTGCCGTGTTCGGGGGTGTCAAGCGAAATCCACCGGCCTGTCCCCCCCTGGTCACCAACGGCACATCGATCGACAATAGCGTGCGATGAGCGATACGAGGAATCGGCAGCGCGAAGCCGCGGCATCGGTCCGCGGGCGGGCGGCGTGCGGTTAGGCAGCGCGGGGCGCTCCACGCCCTCGGCGCGCAACCTCGCTCGAGGGGCGGGCCGGGCGCCGGCCGTCCGCGCGGCGTGACCGATCGAGTCCTCCCGAGCGGGCTCGCCGATCTGGGATTCGTTCGGCGGACGGGCCGATGGGCGCGCGACGCCGGCCGAGCCATCGCCATGCCCCGGGTGTGGGGCCCCCTCCTCATCACTCAGATGCGCCGCCTGGGCGTCGACTCGATTCCGATCTCGCTCTTTCTCGCCGTCTTCACCGGCATCGTTCTCGCGCTCCTCGCGTCCAACATCTTCACCGGCGCAGTCCCGCTCTACTTCGTCGGCGCGCTGGTCGCGAAGACGATCATGATGGAGCTCGGCCCGGTCCTCACGGGGATGGCGCTCGCCGGCCGGGTCGGCGCGAACATCGCCGCCGAGTTAGGCACGATGAAGGTCACCGAGCAGATCGACGCGCTCGAGACGCTCGCGATCGACGTGCACGCTTACCTGGTGGTGCCCCGCGTGGTAGCCGCCACGCTCATGTTCCCGGTCGTCACCGCGATGGCGGTCGCGGTCGGCGTCGTTTCGGGATGGATCACTGCGACCAGCCTGCTCGACCTCTCCACACCGGAGTTCTTCAAGGGCGTCCGTCAGTTCTACCATTTCAAAGACGTGTGGTTCGGGCTGCTCAAGAGTGCGAGCTTCGGCTGCGCCATCGCGATCATGGGCTCGCTCACCGGCCTCAGGACCCAGGGCGGCGCCGAGGGCGTGGGCCGGGCGACGACCCGGGCCGTCGTGTTAGGCTGCGAGGCGATTCTCGTTCTGGACGCGTTCTGGGCGCTGATCCTGCTGTGAGACGGACCGGCGGGCCGTCGGCGGCATGATCCGGTTTTCCTCGGTCGAAAAACGGTTTGGCTCGAAGACGGTGCTCGACGGCTTCTCGCTCGATATTCCCGACGGCCGGACCACAGTGTTGCTCGGGTATTCCGGCTCGGGCAAGAGCGTGATGCTCAAGCATATCGTCGGACTGCTCGACCCCGACGAGGGAACGGTCGAGGTCGACGACCAGATCGTGCACGAGCTCGATCGCGACGCGCTCGCGACGCTTCGTGGGACGATCGGCTACGTGTTCCAGTTCGCGGCACTGTTCGACTCGATGACCGTCGCGGAGAATATCCGGCTCGCGCTCGAGAACCGGAGGCTCGACGAGGATGCGATCGTGGCTCGGGTCGATGAAAGTCTTCAGCTCGTCGATCTCTCCGACGCGGGCGACCGCTATCCCGCTGAGCTCTCGGGCGGGATGAAGAAGCGAGTCGGGATTGCCCGGGCGATTGCGCTCCGGCCGCGCTACATTCTATACGATGAACCGACCACCGGGCTCGATCCCGTCACCGCAGCAATCATGGATGAGCTGATGGTTCGGACCAAGCGGGAGCTCGGTGTCACCGGCGTCGTCGTGACGCACGACATGCGCAGCGCGTTCACCGTCGGCGACCGGATTGCGATGTTGTATCAGGGCCGGGTTCGCCAAGTGGGGTCCGTGGAAGAGATCAAGGCGACGGATGATCCGGTGGTGCGGCAGTTCATCGAGGGTCGCGCCACGCTGACCTGATCCGACTCGAGGAGACTGGGTGAAGCGGAACAACGAGTTCTTCGTCGGTCTTTCGGTCCTCGGCGCGTTTGCCGTCGTGATCGCCGGCGCGCTCTGGCTGAGTCAAGCCCGCCTCGGCGGGCGGGATGTCATTCACACGGCGCGGTTCCGCGAGATCGGCGGGGTCAATGTCGGCACGCCGGTGAATCTTCGCGGTGTGCGGGTCGGGCGAATCGACGCCGTGCGCCTTGCGAAGGACAATTGGGTCGAGGCGGACCTTCGCGTCAAGCTCGCGGTCGATCTTCCCCCACGGCCCGTGGCGATCGCGGCGTCCGCGAGCCTCTTCGGTGAATGGCAGGTGACGGTCGTCGATCTCGTCGATGCGCCGAGCGATCCGAGCCTTCGCGCCGCTCTCACCGACGCGGCGAAGCCCGGTGGCGACCAGTGGCCGGGCGCCACCTTGCCCGACATCGGCCAGCTCACCCAGCAAGCCAACCGGATCGCCAGCGACATCGGAGTGCTGACAGGCCGGGTCGCCGGTGCGCTCGATTCAGTCGCGATCACGGATGTTCGGCGGAGCTTGCACGCGCTCCGCGAAGCCACCGACCGACTCGCCGATTTCGCTCGCAAGCAGAGCGGACCATTCACTCAGGTGACGACGAACCTCGCCGCCACCTCCGAGGAGGTCGGGGTTGCGTCGAAACGAGTGAACACCCTCCTCGGGCGCGTCGAGGAAGCCACCAAGGACGGCCAGATTACCGACATCATGACATCGGCGAAGGCCGCGACCGGCGACCTCCGCGCCGCTTCGTCCGACGTGCGCGAGCTGATCGGCATGATCCGCCAGCATGAGGGCACGATGGTGCGAGTCCTCGACGCGAGCGACTCGCTGCTGACCAAGGTGCAAGCGGGGAAGGGAAGCCTGGGAATGCTCGCCCGCGATTCGACGCTCTATGTCGAAACCACTCAAGTGATCTCGCAAATGCGCCAGCTGCTGGCCGATATCCAGGCGAATCCCCGCCGCTATTTCCGGTTCTCGGTCTTCTAGATGGCACCGGGACCGAGGGCCGAGGACTCGCCCTCCCAATGAATTCGCCGCGCCGCGCCCAGCGCGAGGTCAGCGCCGGCGGAATCGTGTTCCGGCGTTTTGGGGAGGCGGTCTGCTATCTCCTCATCTGCGACAGCTATCACAACTGGGGCTTTCCGAAAGGCCACCTCGAAGAGGGGGAAGGACCGGCTGAAGCTGCGATCCGCGAGACCGAGGAGGAGACCGGGCTCCACGATTTGATCCTTCACGGCCCGATCCGGATCATCGACTGGCATTTCCGGTTCCGCGGCCGTCTGATCCACAAGTACTGTCACTTCTTCCTGTTCGAATCGCGCGAGGGCGAGCCGGCGCCGCAGCAGGACGAGGGCATCTCCGCCTGCAAATGGTGCCCGCTCGACGAGGCGCTCACCACGCTCAGCTACGAGAACGCCCGAGGAGTGCTCCGCCGGGCCGGGGACATGGCCCGCACGCTCGTGGCGGTAGGGGCCGGCCGGCCGCGGCCCGAGCCCAAGCCGCTCGCGGCCGACTAACCGATGCCGGCGGTCGCGGCGCTCCTCGACAGCCGGGGAACGCTCACCGCGCTCCGCCGGACGCTGCCCCGCGGAAGCGCGCCGGTGCTTGCCTGCCGCGGGCCTACCGGCCTCGAACGCGCCCTCCGCTCCCGCCTTCTCGACGCGATCGTGTTAGGAACCCGGGCCGCCCGCGCGGTCGATCTCGGCTCGATTCGAGCCCGCTACCCGGGGATCCCACTCTGCGTCTACGGCTCCTTCCGCTCGGACGACGGACGCTTTCTCACCGAGCTCGACGGCCGGGTCGGGATCGCGGCAATCCTGGTCGAAGGGGTGGACGATCCGGTCGCGGGCGAGATTATCGTTAGGCGATCGGTGTCGGCGCGGCGCCGCCGCGAGCTCGCCGAGGCGCCCCGTCTGTTCCGGCTCACCGAACCGCTTCAGTGCCGGGCGTGGGAGCTGCTGCTCGACTCGCCCGGGCGGCCGCCGACGACCGAGACGATCGCCGCTAAGCTCGAGGTGAGCCGGGAGCACCTGTCCCGCCAGTTCGGCGCCGGCGGAGCGCCGAATCTCAAACGGGTGATCGATCTGCTCCAGGTGATTGCCGCGCTCGACCTGCTGACCAATCCAGGCTATCCCCTCGCCCTCACCAGCCGCCTGCTCGGCTATTCGACCCCTGGCCACCTCCGCGCCGTGATCCGGCGAATTGTGGGGGTTCCGTTCGCGCAGTTTCCCGCGATGAATGCGGCCGTCGTGCTCAAGCGCTTCGTGGGAGGGCGGGGCAGGAGCCGACGGTGACGGAAGGCGGCAAGGCGGCAGGGCGGCAAGGCGGCAAGTTGGTCCGATCGCTGCCGGTCTTGTTGGTTATGGGCGCGGGGGGTTGGCG
>JBDTOH010000510.1:0-4437 GCA_039933355.1 Gemmatimonadota bacterium
CACGACCCGCGCCACCGAGACTACGTAGTCGCCGTCATCCAGGTTCATGACCTTGACGCCCTGCGTGTTCCGTCCGATGACCCGGATCCCGTCCACTGGAACGCGGATGATGATGCCGCTCCGGGTGATCATCATCAGCTCATCCTGAGGCTGCACTTCCTTGAGCGCGATGCAGTCGCCGGTCTTGTCGGTGTTGTGGAACGTGATGATTCCTTTGCCGCCGCGCTTCTGCACCCGATACTCGGAGAGCTCGGAGCGCTTGCCGTACCCCTTCTGGCTCACCACGAGCAGCGTTGCGTCCCGGCGGATGACCACCATGCCGATCACGCGGTCCTTGTCGTCGAGCTCGATTCCCTTCACGCCACCGGTCGCCCGGCCCATCTCGCGCACGTCGCTCTCGTGGAAGCGGATGCTCATGCCGCGGGTCGTGGCGAGCACGACGTCATTGTTACCGTCGGTGAGCTGCACGTCGATCAGCTCGTCCTCGGGCTCGATGTTGATCGCGATGATCCCGTTCGCGCGCGGGTTCCCATAGTCCGAAAGCACCGACTTCTTCACGACGCCCTTGGCGGTCGCGAAGATGAGCCACCGGTTGTCGGCGAACTCGCGGACCGGGACGAGCGCGGTAATGTTCTCGTCAGGCCGGATCGCGATGCACTGGATGATCGGCTTGCCGCGGGTGGCCCGGCCCCCCTGCGGAACCTCGTGCACCTTGAGCCAGTAAACCTGGCCCTTGTTGCTGAAGAACATCACGTAGTCGTGCGTGCTCGCGATGAACAGGTGCTCGATCCAGTCGTCCTCTTTGGTCGTCGCGCCGGTGAGGCCTTTGCCGCCGCGCCGCTGGCGCCGATAGGTCGACACCGGCGTCCGCTTGATGTAGCCGGTGTGCGAGATCGTGATCACCATGTCTTCTTCGACGATGAGATCCTCGACCGAGAAATCGGACTGGTCGGGAATGATCTCGGTCCGCCGGTCGTCGCCGTAGTCCTTGACGACCTCCGCCATCTCCGCTTTCAGGATCGTCATCCGCCGCTCGCGGGACGCGAGGATCGACTTGAGCTCCGCAATGATCCCGCGGACTTCCTTGAGCTCGGCGTCCAGCTTGTCGATCTCGAGGCCGGTGAGCTTGGCGAGCCGCATGTTGAGGATCGCTTCGCTCTGCTTCTCGGAGAACCCGAACCGTTTCCGGAGAGCCTGGTCCGCCTGGTCGGTGTCCTTCGACCCGCGGATGATCTTGATGACTTCCTCGATGTTGTCGACGGCGATCTTGAGCCCCTCGAGGATGTGCTCGCGCGAGGCTGCCTGATCGAGCTCGAACTGGGTCCGCTTGATGATGATGGTGTGGCGGTGCTCGATGAAGTGCTCGAGCAGCTCCTTCAGGTTCATCACCTTGGGCTGGCCGTTCACCAGCGCCAGGTTGATCACGCCGAAGGTCGACTGCATCGTGGTGTGCTTGTAGAGCTGATTCAGCACCACGGCGGCGATCGCGTCGCGCTTGAGCTCGATCACCAGCCGCATCCCGTCGCGGTCCGACTCGTCGCGCACCGCGGAGATGCCCTCGAGCCGCTTGGAGACGACCTGGTCGGCGATGTCCTTGGCGAGGTTGGCCTTGTTGACCTGATAGGGCAGCTCGGTGATCACGATCGCGGACTTGCCCGAGCTTTCCTTCTCTTCGACGCGAGCCCGGGCCCGCATCACCACCTTACCGCGCCCGGTCTGATAGGCCTCGCGGAGACCTTGGACTCCGTAGATGTAGCCGCCCGTCGGGAAATCCGGACCGTGCACATGCTTCATCAGGTCCTGAATCGTGGCCTCAGGTGTGTCGATCAGGAGCTCGATCGCCTTGCAGATCTCCCGGAGGTTGTGGGGCGGAATGTTGGTCGCCATTCCGACCGCGATGCCGGACGACCCGTTCACCAGCAGGTTCGGGATCTTCGACGGAAGCACCGTCGGCTCTTCGAGCCGGTCGTCGAAGTTCGGCTGATAGGCGACGGTGTTCTTGTCGATGTCCTCGAGCATCGCGACCGCGACGCGCGTGAGCCGCGACTCGGTGTATCGGTAGGCCGCCGGCGGATCGCCGTCCACCGAGCCGAAGTTGCCCTGGCCGTCGACCAGCGGATAGCGGAGCGAGAAGTCCTGAACCATGCGGACCAGGGCGTCGTACACCGGTGCGTCGCCGTGCGGATGGTACTTGCCTAACACGTCGCCGACGACGGTCGCGGATTTCTTGTAGGGCCGGCCGGGCACCAGCCCCAGCTCGTTCATCGCGTAGAGGATCCGCCGGTGGACCGGCTTCAAACCGTCGCGCACATCGGGTAAGGCCCGGGAGACGATGACGCTCATCGAGTAGTTGATGAACGACTGCTTCATCTCCTCTTCGATCGGGCGCGGGAGGATCCGCTCGCGTGAAATTGGTGCGGTCATGTGCCGTGGGGTGCTCAGGAAGCAACTGAGTAGGCCGAGACCTGGCCGAAAGGACCGGGTAATATAGGCGCATACACGGCCCGAAAGCAAGCCGGTCCTTGCGCCATAACTTCTTTGTCCTCAATAAGTTACCACGGCGAGAGTCGCCGCTCACAACCCCCTTGGCCATTCGCTCTCGAACCGGCCCAAAGGAGCCGACCGCAAGCGGCCCGGCCCCGGCCCTGCGCTGCTCGGCGGAAGAAGAAACGGTCCGATTCGACTTTTCACGGAAGAGACGCGATTTTCTACCGCCCGCCGGACGCGCTCCTCATGGCGTGCGAGAGAAAGGAGAAGGCTGTGGCCGAGCCGATCGCTGCGCCTTGGTGGCTTCCCGTTGTCCTGCTCGGGTGGTTGCTCGCCGCGGCCACCCTGGCCTGGACCGGCCGGATCGCCGCTCTCCGGCCGCCGATGCCGCAGGCGGCGGTCGCCGCGCTGACCATCGCTGTGGTAGTCGCGGGCTCGCGAGTGGCGAGCTTGCGCGCCTGGCTCGCCACGCTCGATCCTCGCGCCGCGATCGCGCTCCATCTCCTCCGATTCGTGGCCGGAACGGCATTCCTGCTGGCGTACTCTCGCGGCGGGTTGCCGCGCGCCTTCGCGGTTCCCGGGGGTATCGGCGACATTGCCGTCGCAGTGCTGGCGGTGCCGCTCCTGATCGCGCCGCGTGAGGCAGCCTGGTGGACCCGCGCGGCGCTCCTCTGGAATCTCTTCGGCCTGGCCGATATTCTGTTCGTGGTGGTGAACGCGGCGCGGGCCGCTCTCGCGGATCCGGGATCGATGACGGCCCTGCTCCACCTCCCGCTCAGCCTGCTCCCTACGTTCCTGGTTCCGCTGATCATCGCCTCTCACCTCTGGCTGCTCCGCCGGGGCCTGGGTTAGGCAGCCGGCTTCGTCCAGGCCGTCCCGTCCCACTCCCAGGTGTCGCCTAACGTCCGGTCGCCGTCGTCGCCGCCGAACAGCACGAGGCGGTCGCGCGCTTCGTCGTAGGCGACTGCGGTCCCTTTCCGCCGAAGACCGGCTCCGATCGGGAGCGCGCTCCAGGCCCGTCCGTTCCAGAGCCATGCCCGGGCCGACCCGTCGGGCTCCCACCCGGCGAACAGCACCAAGCCGGACCGGGTCCACGCGGCGGGAGCCACGGGGCTGACGGAGGGGCCTGACCCGGGGACGGGTTGCCACGCGGCGCCGCTCCACCGCCACAGCTCGATCGGCAGGGTTGGGGTGTCGGCAAGCCGGGCGGTCACGAGAAGGGCGCCATCCGGGGTCGGGGCCATCGCGTCGACGACCCGCGCGTCGGGCCCATCACCGGGGACCGCGATCCACCCGTTCGCCGATCTCCGCCACGTATCCCGCAGGATGCCGTTGTCGTCGCCTCCGCCGTAGAGCAGGATTTGGTGCGATGTCGCGTCGTACGCCGCCGCCGAATGAACCCGGGGAGAGAAGGCCGCCGTGTCGGTCCGGGTCCACCGGCTCCGGTCCCACGCCCACGTGTCGGTGAGCGGAAGGCGGCCCCCTCCGCGACCGCCCACGACGACGAGGCGATCGCGGCTCGGATCGTAGGTCATCGCGGCATCGGTCCGCGGCGAAGGCCCGTCTGCCGTTAGGCAGGTCCAGGCCCGGCCGTCCCAGCTCCAGAGCGAGCCTCCCGTCGTCAGCAGCACCACTCGGCGGATTCCGGCGTGATAGGCCATCGCATGGCCGGACTCGGGCCCGAGCGCGGACGCGGGACAGGTCGCGCCCGGTGCGGCGAGCGCGGCGGCGAGTAGTCCAGCCAGTGCCGGAGCTGACATTGAGACCACGATTGTCGAAGGTGGGTGGGTCGGATGCCCGAGCTCATCAAGATCTACGGCGCCCCGGGAGAGGGGGTTTCCGGATCGGCTCGAGGGTTTTGGGAGGGTCCCGCCGGCAGGGTGAGGAATCCGCCCTGCCGTCCTTCACGACACCGCGCAAGGCATTGATCTCCATGTATTCCCGGGTCTG
>JBDTOH010000511.1:0-4430 GCA_039933355.1 Gemmatimonadota bacterium
TTGGGCAGCGCAGCTTTCGCCGAGTCCTTGAGTCTCGCGACCTTCGCCGCGGAATCTTTCGCGGCGGCGCGCCTGGTCGCGGAGTCCATCGGGATCGCCAGCTGTGCGAAGAGCGTGTTGTCCGGCGGTCCCCGCCGGAGCACGATGATCCGCCCTTCGGGCGGAACGGCCTGAGCCGTGTCCTCCGGCGGGCCGCCACCGGATTCGAGGATGAACACCTGACTCAGCGGCAGCGGGTCGGGGATCGGCTTGGCAGGATCCTCGAGAAGAACGTCGACCGCACGGTGGCGACATCCGATGGCCACGCTTGCCGCGGATAGAAGTCCCGCGAATATTCCCGCGCTGATGCGTCGCGCCCTGGCATTGACTTGTTTCACGCTTTGGTCGGGTTCCCTCACGGCATTGAACGCCCAGGGTTGGAACTCTGACGCGACCCGCACGCTCGTGGGTCGAGCCATCGCGCGCCGGACCGAAGCCGAGACGGACAGCGCAACATCGGGCTACCGGGCCCGAGCCCGGGGCATCGTCACCTTCAGCGCCGAGTACGGGCGAGGCCCCTCGGCCCGACGGCGGACCCTCAAGGCCGATGAGCTCGACGTCGAAGTGTATTGGGAAAGGCCGGACCGGAGCAAGCAGATCATCCGAGCCTGGCGCGACACGACGTTCTTCCCCACCGACATCCAATACCATCGCGATCATCTCGGCATCGTCACGAACGACTTCGGGCCGCTGATTCGCATTGGCGGCGGCGACGAGGTCCGCGACGTACCCCACCCGCTGGCGCTCGGGGCGCTCGAGCGCTACGAGTATGCCGCGTCCGACACGCTCACGATTCGAGTCGGCGCGCGCACGGTCACGGTCGTCGCTCTGCTGGTGCGTCCCCGCGATCCCAAAGTGGCCGCCGTCGTCGGCACGCTCTATCTCGACCTCGAAAGCGCGATGCTGGTCCGGGCGCGGCTCACCTTCACGCCCGCGAGCTATCTCGACACCGATCTCGAGGATATCTCGGTGGTCCTCGAACGGGCGCTGTTCGAGGGCCGACACTGGCTTCCTTTCCGCCAGGAGATCGAGATTCGCCGACGCTCCGCCGCCTTCGAGATCCCGATCCGCGGGATGATTCGCGGTCAATGGGAGATCGGGGACTACGAGCTCGAGCAAGCTGTTCCCCAAGCGGTGCTCGCGAGTCCTCCGATCGGCGGGCTGCTCCGCCCCGGCGGTCCAGGGCCGTGGACCGCACCGCTCGACCGCGTCGCCGACTCCGTCCTGCAAGGGCCGACCGATCACGACGTCAAGTCACTTCGGCGCGAGGCGGTTCGGATCGCGCAGGGCCGGTTGCTCGAAGGGCTCCCGAGGCTGCGGATCGGCTTTGACGGCGTGAGCGATCTCGTCCGGGTGAATCGGGTTCAAGGCCTCGCGCTCGGGGCGCGGACCCGGTGGCGCCGGTCGGGGCCGGTCGAGGCGGTCGAGCTCCGTCTCGGGTTGGGCACATCGGACGGACGGCTCACCGGCCGGGCCGGCCTAACGGCGGCGCTCGGCGGCGCCACGCTCGAAGTCCGGGCCCGGCGAGAGATCGAGGACATCGCCGACGAGCCGGTCATCAGTCCGCTCCTCAACTCGATTCTCTCGCAGGAGACCGGTCACGACTACGGCGACTACGTGCTTCGCGAAGGCGTCGAGGCGGATCTGACGGTGCCGGCCGGCGTCGGCTGGGAATTCCAAGCCGGATTCGGCCGACTCGGCGTGTCCTCGGTCGCTCGGGAGGCCCAGTCGGCCCGCGGGCAATACGACGAGAACCCGGCGCTGGGGGGGCCGCCGCGCTGGGTCGGCAGGCTATCGATTCGAAAGGCCGCGCTTGGGTTGCTACGTCTGACTACGCTGAGCGGACGAGTATCGCTCGAGGGTGGAACCGGCGGGTTGACGTATGGGCGAGTCACAGCTCTCGGGGAGGCCGGAACAGCTTTGGGCTCTGGTCGCCTGATCGGGCAGATTGAGGTCGGGGCAGGGACTCGGGACCTCCCGCGCGACCGCCTGTTCGTCCTCGGCGGCCGGGGCACGCTCCCGGGTGAGCCATACCGCGCCTATGGGGGTCGCCAAGCGGCCTTTGGCCGCATCGAATGGCGGGCTGACACCTGGGGCCCCTCGATCGGGCTGGGACCTTTTGGATCGACCGGGAGGCGGGCGGTGGTGGCTCCGTTCGTGGCAGTGGGTTTGGCCGGCGCTGGACTCGCCGGCGTGCCGTGGATGCCGAGTAATGGCCTCCGGCCGGTGGCAGGAGTCGCGGTGGAGCTTTTCTCCGGTGCTTTGCGGGTGGAGCTGGCCCAGCCGCTCCGTGGCGGACGCGGACCCGGCCTCATTCTCGACTTCGGTAGGGCCTGGTGGCCCCTCCTGTGATAATTCGGACCTGGTCGGCGGTGATCGAGCTACCCGCCGGGTTTCCAGCGCCCCTATTATTACACGTCCGCTCCATCACCTCTCGAATGTAGAAAGCTCTCGGCATGCCGTTCTCGGACGAGTGGCTCGTCTCCGCCCTTGGGACGCTGGTTCCGGAAACTCGGATTGCCGACCTTCGGACGGCAGCCGGCACCGGCATCGTTTCCCTGTGGGAGACGCTCGTCGATCGGCGGATCCTGCCGGAGGAGGCGGTCCTGACGGCCGTGGCGACGCGGTTCCGGATGCCGATCGCCGACCTGACCGAGATCGACCGGCGCGTCACCGAGGAAGTCCCCGAGCAGCTCGCTCGTCGGTTCAACGTTGTGCCGCTCCGGTTCACGGACTCCTACCTCCAGATCGCGACCGCGAATCCGTTCGACATGGACGCGGAAAAGATGCTGGCCTTCGCCACCGGCCGCGAAGTTCGCCTCAACATCTGCTCGCCGGTCCGAATCCGGGACCGGTTGGACGAGATCTACCGGCCCGAGGGTGTTGTGGAGCAGTTGCTGAGCGGGATGGCGGAGGAGGCCGAGGTCACCCAGCTCCGCGACGAGGCCCAGGATGATCTCGTCGCGAGCGCGGAGGAAGCCGCGGCGCGCCCCATCATCAAGCTGGTCGACACGCTGCTTGCGGACGGAATCACGAGCCGGGCGAGCGATATCCACATCGAGCCGATCGAAGGCGGAGTGGCGGTTCGCTACCGGATCGACGGCGTGCTCCGGCAGGTGATGAAGATTCCGCGGACCGCCGGCGTCCCGCTGATCTCGCGCATCAAGATCATCTCTGGCATGGACATCGCCGACCGGCTCCGGCCTCAGGACGGTCGCTGCCGGGTCGCGGTGAACGGCAATCCGGTGGATCTCCGGGTGTCGACGTTGCCGGCGTCGCTGGGCGAGAAGGTCGTGATCCGGATTCTGAACACCCGGGCGACGCTGCTCTCGCTCGAGGCGTTAGGCATGCGCGAGATGGAGCGAGGCCTGGTGGCCAAGCTGCTCTCGTACAAGGAGGGCATCCTCCTGGTCACCGGCCCGACCGGCTCCGGGAAGACGACGACGCTCTACGCGGCGCTCCGGCAAATTCAGGGCGAGGGCGTCAACATCGTCACCGTGGAGGATCCGGTCGAGTACCGGCTCGGGCAGAATATCGTCCAGGTGCAGGTCAACGAGAAGGCGGGCCTCACCTTCGCCGCGGCGCTCCGCTCGATCCTCCGGCAGGACCCCGACGTCGTGCTGGTCGGCGAGATCCGCGACCGCGAGACCGCGCAGATCGCGATCCAGGCGTCGCTCACCGGCCACCTCGTGCTCTCGACGCTCCACACCAACGACGCGCCGAACACGGTGACGCGCCTGGTCGACATGGGGATGGAGGCGTACAAGATCGGATCGGCCCTCCGCGGCGTCGTCGCCCAGCGGCTGATGCGCCGGCTCTGTCCCAAATGCCGGCGCCCCGCCACCGAAGCCGTTTCCGAGCAGCTCCGGAAATACATCCCCGCCTCGACCCAGCTCTCCGAAGCGGTTGGCTGCTCGGAGTGTGCTCAGACCGGGTATCGGGGCCGCTTCAGCATCGTCGAGATCCTGATGATGGACCAGAATCTCGAGCGGCTCGTGAGCGGCGGAGCGACGGCCGACCAGATCGCGGCCGGCGCGCGGGCCGGTGGCATGCGGTCCCTGTTCGACAGCGGGCTCGATCACGTGCTCTCCGGCGAGACGTCGATCGACGAGCTGCTCCGGGTCACCGACATCCCGCGCGAGGAGGTCCACAACAAGCCGGAGACGATCGTCGCTCCGCCCGCGCCCCCGCGGCCGAGCGGCCCGGCCGGGAAGGTCGACCAAGCGCAGGGCCCTGAGGAGGGGCTCGCGTTCGAGCTGCTCGACGACGCGATGCTCCCGCCCGCGCGGTTCGAGCTGACTCGCAAGGGATCGGTGGTGCTGCTGGTGGACGACGAGGACCAGCTCCGCCGGGTTATGCGCGATCTGCTCGAGCGGCAGGGTTACACGGTC
>JBDTOH010000512.1:0-4428 GCA_039933355.1 Gemmatimonadota bacterium
GGAATGGAGCAGGAGCGGGACGGTAGGTCCCTAATCCCCAACACCTAAGCCCTAGTTCTTCGGCTCGATCCCGAGCACGTCGTAGAGCGCCCGTGTGCTGTACACGCGCCCCGCCCGCATCACCGTCTCCGTCTTGCGGAGGTCGGTGATCCGCTCGGCGGGCCGGCCGGCCACGATGGCGAGGTCCGCGACCTTGCCGACCGCAATGCTGCCGTAGTCCTTCTCCTGCTTCATGACCCGCGCCGGCACGATGGTGGCGATCTGGAGGACGTTAGGCGCTGGGATGCCCGAGCGCTCGTAGATCTCGAGCTCGCCATGGAAGGACAGGCCCGCCACGTTGTCGGTCCCGGGTACGATGGTCACGCCGGCGTCGAAGAGACGCTTGAGCATGCGGCGGTAGGCGGCGGAGGAGGCCTGCGCGCGGGCGATCGATTCGGACGAGCCGCCGCGGCCGGCTTCGATGCCGCGGCGCTCGAGCGGCGGGAGCCACGCGAGGGTCGGCCCGAATACCGGGTCCGTCCCATCCGGCAGCGCCCGCGACCGGTCCTGCCAGATGTTGAACGTCCCGTCGACCACGGTCCCCCGCTCGCGCAGGAACGTTATCAGCGCGGTCACCTCCGGCGCGTCCACGTTGAACGCCGGCGACACCAGCGCCGCGACGTCGGAGTAGGCCCGCATCCGCGAGGTGTAGAGTGAGTCCTGAAAGAAGGTCGAGAAGAGAAACGCGGCGTGCTGGAACTCGTCGAAGCCAAGCCGGACCGCGCCCGTCACCGTGAGACCGCGCGGGATGTGCCCGCTCAAACGCATGCCGCGCTTGTGCGCCTCCTCCGCAATCACGGGGACCAAGTCCGGGTGCACGAGGTTGTACAGCTTGATCTGCTTGTAGCCGAGTGAATCGTAGCGGGCGACCCAGGCGCGGGCCTCATCCTCGTTCCGGACCAGCACTTCCGTCGGCCCGGCCCACTTGCCGGGGCCTTCGATGAACCCGGCCAGCACCATCCGCGGCGCGACCACGGTACCGCGGTCGGCCCGGTCGCGGAGCGAGGTCGCGACGTCGATGTCGGCGGCCATGTCGCGGACAGTCGTGATCCCCGCCGCCAGCTGGAGGATACCGTTAGGCTGAGCCTCGATGACGTGGGTGTGCATGTCCCACATCCCGGGGATGACGGTCTTCCCGGTCGCGTCGATGATCGTCGCGCCCGCCGGTATCCGAATCGAGTCCGCCGGTCCGACGGCGGTGATCCGGTTCCCCGTAACGACCACGCTGGTGCGCGGGCGAATGATGCCGCGCTCGCTGTCGAAGACGTCGCCGTCACGGATCAGGATCGCGCCGGCGGCTTTGGGCTCCAGCCGGGTCGCGAGCGCCGCATCGCGGCGTTCCAGATACCGGCGCTCGAACGATCGGAGTGCCGGCAGCGCAGCTTCGGCACCCCGGCGGACGGCGATGAACCAACCCGCCCCGCTCGCGAAGAGCGCTTCCTTTTCGTCGAGCCAGACGAACGACGGTCCGAGCCCCGTGCCGTCGATCGCGGCGAGCCTAACCCGGACCGTTTTCCCGCCGACCGCGAGCGTGGTCTCGGCGGCAATCTCCATCCGGGCGGTTCCGGCCGGGGCCAAAGGGGCCGAGCGCTCCGGCCGGCGAAGCAGATGCCGGGCGAGCAGGACATCGTCGAATACCGTGGTCGAACGCGGGATGTAGAAGATGCCCGGCGACGAGCGGATCGCGGTCGTGTCGCCGCCGGCCCACCATCGGACCGAATCATCCCGCACCTCGTAGCGCTCGATCGACGGAGCCGCCGAGCTCTGCGAGCCGCCGGCCCGTACCTCGCTCCACACCGGCCGGCCCCCGGCGCCAAGGCGGTAGAACGCGTCCACCTTCGGGCCCCGCTGGCGATCGATATGGTAGTAGTGCACCGCGACCGAATCGCCGGTCGTGACGACCTGCATCTCGCCCGCGCGGCGTCCGTGATTCCAGACGAGATACTCGGCGGAATCGCGGGCCGGCGACTGCACTGCCGCTGCGAGAGCGAGAAGCAAAACCGCGTCCATGTAGTGCTCCGGGAGGTGTGGTTCGCGCGTTGGTCGTGGGGCCGATGGGGTTTCCCATCGCTCCCGTCAACGTAGTGGCCGGGAGTTGGGGTCGCCAGGTGACGCGCTCGAGTGTGGCTCGACTGGTTCGGCCGCGGCCGGAGCCGATCCAGAGGCCGGTCCGTCACGGCGCCTCGAGCCGCGGTCACAGAAGTAGGTCTGGCTCTACCAACCCCGCGCCTGCAGGAGCTCCGTCACCGTGGCGTAGGCGGACTTCCCCGCGCCGTCGTACCGGCGAAGGCCCAGCGTCCTCAGGTACTCGCCGAACTTGACCGTGAGCGGCGATCCGCCCAGGCCGTAATAGCGAATCAGGTCGTCGGTCTGCTGCGCGGATAGATCGGTGAGCCAGAGCCAACCGAAATACTTGATGCGAGTCGGGTAACGATCCCAAGCTTTGAACACCTCGGTCGCGAACTGTCGCTGCATGTCCTCCGAGCTACCCAGCATCGGGCTCGTCGGGTACCCCACCTCCTGGAAATAGATCGGCCGGTCGACGATTCGTCCGACCACATGAGCCACGTCGTCGGCAGCGACCGTCGGTGAGCGGACCGACAAATCAGTGGCGAGCGGATAGTACGTGAGCGACGCGAGATCGGACGCGGCAATCAGCCGATCGACGGCCGCGCCTACGCCCGGTAGGTCGAGACCATCCCTCGTGATCGTCGCACCCACCAGCGTCTGTCCCCAGAGCTGCCTGGCTCGGGCGGCGGTTGCTTCGAAGAACGCTTGATAGCGAGCCCAGGCACCTGGATCGGTGCCCAGCGTCGCATCGATCTCGTTGCCGAGTATCAGGACGTCGATTCTGACGTTCGAGAGGTGAACCCGGACCGAGTCGAGCAAACGATTGAACCCGGCGATCAACCTGGGGTCGTCGTACGCCATACCCTGATACGCACTCGGCACCGTCGCGACGATCGTGTTGATCGGTGACGTGATGGTCAAAAACAGTGGGAGACCATGCGAGCCGAAGAACGAAGCGATGAGGTCGAGGGTCGCGAAATCCCAGCCGCTCGGGGTTTCGACTTCGGTCCACGAAAGGGCGAGGGGCAACATGTCCATGCCGGTAGCGCGAGCGGCTTGGAAGGCGCGGAGATAGTCGTTGTCGGAGGCCTGGGTGACGTGGATCCCGAAATGCCGATCGCCCTTTGCTATGGGCTCGGCGCCATCCGGTCCGGTCGCATGACATCCGGCCACCAGAAGGCCGAGAAGTGCTAGCTTCGAGTGGGCCATGAGGAGAAGCTCCCTGATCGTCATAACCAGGGTAGTAGCTCGGGGGCGGATGTGGTAGGACGGGCTAGGGGCTAGGGGTTAGGAAGTAGGGAGTAGGGAATCGGGAATAGGGAATGGGAATAGGGAATTGGGTGAACGTTGTAGAATCCCGACCGTTCCTGAGCCCCTATTCCCGATTCCCGATTCCCTAGCCCCTCACATCCCCACCTCCACATTGCACCCGGGCAAGCTGAGCCCGCCATCGGGCCGGGCCAGACACTCGTTGCGCGGGAACGGCATCTTCGTGAAAAACTTGCCGTCCGCGAGAGCGCGGTCCAACGTGGTGAGCTTGTTGTAGTGCCGATAGTCGTACCAGCTGAACCCGCCCTCGAAGAGCAGCGAGTAGCGCTTGTTATACAGGAGCTCGTCGAGCAACGCAGCCGCGGTTACCGGGCCGGTGTAATCGGCGAGGCCGCCAGAGGTGCGGCGTATCTGGTTGATGTCGGTAAGCGCCTCCGCCAAGTGCCCCAAGCCCAGATTCGCTTCCGCGCGGAGCAGGATCAGCTCCTCGTTCCGCATGATCGGCACCGGCGTCGTGATCGACGAGTAGAGCGAGAACTGCTTGTCCGACGTGATGCCGCCGCCCGTGAAGCCGCCGGCTCGGATAGTGTTTCGGATCTTCTGTACCGCCCGGAGATCCGGCGTCTGATCCGCGCGGAGCTGGGCCTCGGCGATGAGGTTGGGGTTGGCCATCAGCCGCTGGTCGCCGTTCGGGTCGAACAACAGATTGGTGACATCGCCCGACCCGGTGCCGAAGACGTGATAGACGCCGTTCGTCAGCGAGCCGTTCGTGCTCACGAACGACTCCTGGAGCGCCGTAAGGGCGCCGGCGAAGTCGTCCATGTACACCGCCGAGCGAGCCCGGAGCCCCCGGTTGAACGTGAGGAAGGTCGCCGGAGTGGAGAATCCGGCGAAGCCGGTGCCTAACGGGAAGGAGAAGCTCCCCCCTGCGGCAGCGAGATCGGTTTTTGCCTGATCGAGGAGTTGGTTGATCCGGGTGTAGACGTCCGCTTTGCTCACGATCGGACCCGGCGCCGCCGTCGGATCGTCCGGCACGTCGACGACCGCGCC
>JBDTOH010000513.1:0-4425 GCA_039933355.1 Gemmatimonadota bacterium
TCCCCTTCATCGCGTTTCTCGCGCTTGCGATCCTCCACGAGCGAGTTCATGTCGCCCGCGGTCGAGCGGTCCAGGCCCACGCCTACTACGAGCGCGGGCTTGCCCGGATCGAGGACCGCTGGCACGAGAGCGGCCCCGACGGGTCCGCGTTCCGCGACGAGCGCCACCTCTACGACGCCGACCTCAACCTCTTCGGGCCGGGCTCCTTGTTCCAACTAGTCTCGGCCGCACGGACCGGCGCGGGCGAGCGCACCCTGGCCGACTGGCTCAAGGCGCCGGCATCGATCGACGTCGTGCGGGAGCGGCAGGCCGCCGTCCGTGAGCTCGCAGCCAAGCTCGATTTTCGCCACGATCTGGCGGTGCTCGGCCCGAGCGCGCGCGCCGCGGTCGACTCGGCGACGCTCGGGGCGTGGGTCGGGTCGTCCCCGTTAGGCTTTCCATCCTGGCTCGGCCCCTGGTCCGCGGCGCTTGCGATTGCCTCTGCTGCGGCCCTGGCGCTCGCGGCGGCCGGGGCGGTCTCGGCGCGCGTGCCGCTCGTAATCCTGATCCTGGTCTTCGTGACGGGCTCAATGGCGCGGGCCAAGGTCAGGACCGCTCTCACGCAGGTCTCCGCGCCCAGCCGAGAGCTCGAGCTGGTCGAAACCCTCTTGAGCCGGATCGGCGCGGAGCGGTTCGAGTCGTCGATGTTGGTTGGGCTGCTCGGCCGTTTGCTGACCCAGGGGACCCCGCCCGCAATCGCGGTCGGCCGCCTCCGCCGGCTCGTCGCAATCGACGACTCGCGCCGGAATCAGATCTTTGCTCCGTTCGCGGCGGCGCTCTTGGTCGGAACCCAGATTGCGGTCGCGATCGAACGGTGGCGGGTCCGGTATGGTCCGGCGGTGGTGGACTGGATCGAGGTTATCGGCACGGTGGAAGCGCTGGCGTCCCTCGCGACCCGCGCCTACGAGCAGCCGGACGACGTCTTTGCCGAGCTCGTCCCCGCAGGCCCCCGATTCGATGCGGTCGGCCTCGGCCATCCGCTGCTGCCAAGCCGGACGACCATGCCCAACGACCTCGCGTTAGGCGGGTCTCCGGAGCTGCTGGTGGTGAGCGGATCGAACATGTCGGGGAAGAGCACGCTGCTTCGTGCGGTCGGCCTGAATGCGGTCCTCGCCCTCGCCGGCGGAGCGGTGCGGTCGCACGCTCTGCGAATTTCCCCGCTCGCGATCGGCGCCTCGACCGTCACTCGCGAGTCACTCCTCGACGGCCGGTCGCGATTCTACGGCGAGGTGCTCCGCCTTCGCGACGTGCTCGATCTGACGAAGGGGGATATACCCGTCCTGTTCCTGTTCGACGAGCTCCTGAGCGGCACTAACTCACACGACCGCTTCATTGGCGCCCGGGCCGTCGTCCGCACGCTGGTCCAGCGCGGCGCGATCGGCCTGCTGACGACCCACGACCTCGCCCTGACGGCCATCGCCGAGGAGCTCGGCCCACGCGCCGCGAACGTCCACCTCGAGGATCAGCTGGTAAACGGAGAGATGCACTTCGACTACGCGCTCAAGCCCGGCGTGGTGACCCGAAGCAATGCGATTGAGCTGATGCGGTCGGTGGGGCTGGAGGTGGAGGATGGGAGCGGAATAGAGAATCGGGAATAGGAATAGGAAATCGCGCTCCGGCCGGCTTCCGACTTCCGAACCGCTACTCCCGATTCCCTATTCCCTATTCCTCAAAACCCAAACCGTAACCCCAACGAAACGACCGGATAATACTTCAGCACCGAATGCTTCTGTATATCCGCCTGAACCTGATCGACTTCCGTCTGCACGTTCTGCTCGAAGATCTGTTTCTCTTGTCCGGTGAGTGTCGTCGTTCCGAGGAGTGAGGCCTGCGGGTAACCGGAGAACACCACGCCGAGATCGAAGAGGAACGAGAGCCGGCCGCGACCGGAGAAGCCGAGGCCGGCGTATGGCACGTACTTGGTCTTGTAATCGATGAGCCCGGTCAGCGTGCCGATCACGTCTTTTGAGTAGGTCCGTGGACCGAGCGTGATCGAATCGGCGAGCAGTGCGACCACGCTGCCTTTGTTCGAGTTCCTGATGACTCCGCCCGAGAGATGGAACGCGCTACCCAACGGGTGCAGGTCGAGGATCGCGCTGGCGTTCTCGAGCTTGGGCTTGATGTCGTAGTTGATGCCTTCGATCGTCGTGTTGCGGGTCGTCGAGAAGAAGTTGGCTCCGACTCTGAGCCCGATATACTTGCTGGCCCGGTACGACAGCTCGCCGCCCACGCCGAGCGTCGAGGCCCGAGCCGCGAGCCCGACCTGCGCTGAGACCGGGCCGGCCGCGCCGATCACCGCCATGGCCACCACCATTGCTCCGAGCCGCTTCGTCATGTCATCCCCCGTTGGGTCGTCCGGCGCGCTGTGCGCAAGAGCATCGAGGACTTGCCAAGCAAGCTTAGGGCCAGCGCTAAGTCTATGTGCTTGAACGACGAGTGAACGTGGAGGGGGCGGGAAATGCCGGGTCCAGGTGCCCCCGATTTCCGATTTCCGGCTCCCGACCTAGTGCTCCTCCCCCGGCAGCGGTAAAGCAACCAAGATCGCGGTCGCAACGAGCAGAAGGAGCCCCAGTCCGACCTCGATCGCGGCTGTCCGGCGCACCCCGCTCGAGTCGCCGGTCCGGCGGAGACGGGGAAGCACTATGCGCCAGTTGACGAAGCCGAGTCCTGCGACGCCCGCCAGCGTGATGAGCTTGAGGAGGAGCGCCCGTCCATAACCCGGCGTGAACAGCGGCGCCACGCCGCCCAGGTAGCGGTAGCCCATGATCAGGCCCATCGAGATGGCCAAGAGGCCGCTCACGAGAGCGATCGGCGAGTAGGCGGCGATCAGCTCTTTGGGCGTCGGTGCGGTTCGGTCGTCGCGACCGACAATCAGCGCGAGCACCACGATCAGTGTGCCGACCCAGCTCGCCCCCGCGCCGAAATGAACCGCATCGAGCAGCGGGCCGATCCTTCCCGCCTCGGGAAGGGCGACCGCGTGGCCCGTGAGCGGCGCGCCACCGATCAGGCCGGCCGCGCCCAGCCCCGCCAGCACGAACCCTGCCGGGACACCTAACGCTGCGGCAACGAGCCCGGCCGCGCTCCCGAGCGCGGCGACACCCTGGATGATCCAACCCTTGCCCCACGCCGTGCGGAACAGGGCGTCTATGGTCTCGAGCGTGATCGGGTCGCCGGGATCGAGCAGCGAGCGCAACTGTTGCTGGAGCTTGAAGACGTGGGCCACAACGAGCAGAACTGCCGCCCCGGCGCCGAAGACAGCCGCTCGGTGAAGCAGCGTGGGATCGGTGGGGCGCCCCAATCGTGGCGCGACCCCCCACCTGAAGACGACCGCCCCAATAACGACAAAAGCGGCGAGATAGCTGAGCCACCTCGCCGCAACGAACGTCGTGAGCCAGTCGTCGGCGCTCACTCCACCGAGAACCCGAACCGGCCCCGTACCGCGTGGCCGTCCTTGCCTGCGGTACGCCAGACGATCGTGTAATGACCCTTGGCGAGCGGCTTCGTGAGGTCGGCCGCGACCGACAGGGTATCGTCCGTCGCCTGAGCCTTTCCGACGACGTCCAGCTTCGTGCTGTCTGGCCCGAGGACCGAGATGCTGCTGAAGCTGACTTCCGGTTTTTCATTGAACCAGAGCCGAACCTGCTTGGGCGATTCCTTGACCGACGCGTCTGCGGCCGGCAAGCTCTTGGTCAGGTGGTTGTGAAAGAACCACCCCCCGAGGGGGAGCGCCGCAGCGAGAGCTATATACGACACCGACTTCTTCATTTTCATGCCTCTTTAGGGCCGAATACCGCCAGTGGCGGCACCCTCAATCTAATTGGGTCTCAGCCCTCTGACACGGATGGAGCGTCGCGCCCTATGCCCATCCGGCGACCGAGCAGGGTTGCCGTCAGGACGCCGAGGGCGGCAGCAACCGCCACATCACTGGCAAAATGCGCACCGGCCAAGATCCGGGTTACCCCGCAGCCGAGCGCCAAGAGGTACAAGACCGGCGCCGCCCGCGGAAACAACTGCGCCGCGAGCGCGGCCCCCCCGAATGCCACTGCCGCATGACTGCTCGGCAACCCAAAATCCGTTGACCGGAAGGGATGGTCGAGGAATGAGCGAAAGGCGTAGTCGCCGTCGTGCAGGCCCGGTCGGTCGCGTCGCACCAGTAGCTTCACGACCTCGGCCGCGAGACCCGTAAGGCCGGGCGCGAGGAGCAAGCCGAGACCGTTTCGGCGGGCGCGGATCGCGTCGGCGGGCCGTTGCTCGAGCCAGACGGCGACTGCGATGAGAAGCCAGGTTGGGAAGTAGCCGACGGCCCGAAACAAGCGGGCCCAGTCGCGGTCGTAGACGTTCGCGATCTGCCCGTGATGGTAGAGCCAGCCGTCGGCCAGACTCGTG
>JBDTOH010000514.1:0-4421 GCA_039933355.1 Gemmatimonadota bacterium
AGCGTGTGTCGGGTGGGCTCAAAGGCCGGGAGGTTCGAGTGAATCTGGAGGACGGGGGCACGTTGCTGGTGGGCCGCTTCGATCTCGCGCAGTCGGTCCGGGTTCTGGTGAACCTTGTGGACAACGCGCACAAGTACGCTCCTCCGGGCACTCCCATCGCGGTGACGGCACGAGTCGCCGGCGACACGCTGGAGATTGCGGTTGCTGATCAAGGCTCCGGCGTGCCGGCGCTCGAGGTCGAACGCATCTTCGAGCCGTTCTACCGCGCGCCGGGCCTCGCGCCGGACGTGGGCGGGACCGGGCTGGGTCTCGCGATCTCCCGCCAACTTGCCCGAGCCCAGGGCGGGGACATCCGTTATCGCCCCGCAGCGGGCGGCGGCAGCGTGTTCACCTTGACGCTGCCGGCGGCCCAACTCCCTCCCGCGCTGCGAAGCAACCTCAACCCGGAGGATGTCCCATGACCCGCCTCGGTGCTCGCCTGTTGTGGCTCACCCTCACCGTGTCGACGATCGGCTGCGATCAGGTCACCAAACAGATTGCTGCCGACAACCTCGCGGATGGCGTGCGGCGATCGTTCTGGCACGATACCGTGCGCCTTCAGTACACCGAGAATACCGGCGCCTTCCTCGGCCTCGGTTCCCGCCTGCCGGCCGCCATCCGAACCCCGGTCCTGGTGAGCGCGACGGTCATCTTGCTGCTCGGAGTTATCCTCGCGCTGCGGGCCCAGCGGATGGTCCTCGCGTACCGGGTCGGCCTCTACCTGATTCTCGCAGCGGGACTCTCCAACCTGTGGGACCGGTTGGAGCGAGGGCGGGTGATCGACTTCCTGAATGTCGGGATCGGTCCCCTTCGAACCGGGATCTTCAATGTTGCCGACATGGCCCTTATGCTCGGCGTAGCGCTGGTCCTTCTGACACGCCGTTCCGATGGTGGCGATGCCCCAGTCTCCGTTCCGGCGCCTTGATGGAGGCGCTGGACCGTTTCACGAACGACTCCCCAGGGCTTTAACGAAATCTTAACGCCGGCCCCCCGAGTTTTTATCCGCGATTAGCGCCGCGCCTGGTAGCATTGATCCGTCGTCGCGACTGGCGCGGCGGATCTGGGGCGGGCAAATGGCGGACGTGCTGTATGTGGCGGGAACGGTCCTGTTCTTCAGCGGCATGCTGGCCTACGTGCGGGCGTGCGAAGCGCTGGGCCGAGGCACGGCGGAGGCCGAGCGGTCATGACGGTCGAGACCGTGATCGCGATCGTGCTGTCGGTGGCGGTGCTCGTGTATCTGGTCTACACGATGCTCCGGCCGGAGCGGTTCTGACATGACCGCGAACGGGTGGCTCCAGATTCTGCTGTTCAGCCTGTGCGTGCTACTGGTCGCGAAGCCGCTCGGGCTGTACCTGGTCCGGGTCTACGACGGGTCCGCCCGGTGGCTCGCGCCGGTCGAGCGGCTCCTGTATCGCCTGGCCGGGATCGATCCGGCGGAGGATCAGCACTGGACGCGTTATGCGGCGAGCATGCTGATCTTCAGCGTCGCCTCGATGCTGCTCACGTACCTCGTGCTCCGGCTCCAGCATTCACTCCCGCTCAACCCGCAGCACCTAGCCGCCGTTCCCGACCGGCAGGCCTTCGAGACCTCGGCGTCATTCACGACCAACACCAACTGGCAGTCGTACAGCGGCGAGACGATGATGTCCTACTTCTCGCAGATGACCCAGCTGGCGTTTCACAACTTCGTCTCGGCCGCGGTCGGTATGGCGGTCGCGGTCGCCCTGGTGCGGGGGATCACCCGGCCCGGCGGCGAGGCCCGCGGGCGGTTAGGCAACTTCTGGGTCGACCTGGTCCGCGGCACGCTCTACGTGCTGATCCCGATCTGCCTTCTGCTCACGCTGCTGTTCGTGCAGCAGGGAATGATTCAGAACTTCAAGCCGTACCTCGACATCACCACGCTCGAGGGCGCCAAGCAGACGATTGCGATGGGCCCGGTCGCGAGCCAGGAGGCGATCAAGCAGATCGGCACCAACGGCGGCGGGTTCTTCAACACCAACGCCGCGCACCCGTTCGAGAACCCGACCCCGTGGACCAACTTCTGGTCCGTGCTCTCGATCTTCCTCATCCCCTCGGCGCTGACCTATTTCCTCGGCCGGATGGTGAAGAAGCAGCGTCACGGCTGGGCCGTCTGGGCGGCGATGTTCACCCTCTTCTTGGGTGGGGTCTCGCTGGCGTACTGGGCGGAAGCCCGGGGCAATCCGATCCACGCCGCCCGCGGCATCGATGTCGTGTCGTCCGACGCCAATCCCGGCGGCAACATGGAGGGCAAGGAAGTCCGGTTCGGGATCGCCAACTCGGCCCTCTATGCCACCGTGACGACCGACGCCTCGTGCGGCTGCGTCAACAGCATGCATGACTCGTTCACCCCGTTAGGTGGGCTCGTCCCGCTGGTCAACATGCAGCTCGGCGAGGTGGTCTTCGGCGGGGTTGGCGCGGGATTGTACGGTATCCTGATGCTGGTGGTGGTGACGGTGTTCATCGCCGGGCTCATGGTCGGCCGCACACCCGAATATCTCGGCAAGAAGATCCAGGCCCGCGAAGTCCAGATGGCGATGCTCTACGTGCTCGTCTTCCCCGCGGCGATCCTCACGATGACCGCGATCTCGGTCCTGCTGCCGGCCGGTCTCGCCGGGCTCAACAACAGCGGCCCGCACGGCCTGTCGGAGATCCTGTACGCGTTCACCTCGACGGCGGCCAACAACGGGAGCGCGTTCGGCGGGCTCACCGGCACGACCTACTACTACAACACAATGCTTGGTCTCAACACGCTGATCGGCCGGTTTGCGATGATCGTTCCGATGCTCGCGCTGGCCGGTTTCCTCGCGGAGAAAAAGGTGGCGCCGGAGTCGGCCGGAACGTTTCCGGTTACCACGCCGCTCTTTGTCGTGCTTCTCATCGGAGTCATGCTCATCGTGAGCGCTCTCACTTTCTTCCCCGTGCTGGCGCTCGGTCCGATCGTCGAACATCTGCTGATGGCCGGCGGGAGGCTCTTTTAGTATGAGCGTGACGAAACGGCCGTTGTTCGATCCGCCGATCGTCCGCCGCGCGATGGCGGAGTCCTTCGGGAAGCTCGACCCCCGCCACATGGTGCGGAACCCGGTGATGTTCGTCGTGCTGATCGGCAGTGTTGCCACGACGCTGGTGTTGTTCCGCGACCTGGTCGCGGGCAACGGCCATGTGGGGTTCACGATCCAGATCTGCCTCTGGCTCTGGTTCACCGTTCTATTCGCCAACTTCGCCGAGGCGATGGCGGAGGGGCGGGGGAAGGCGCAGGCCGACGCGCTGAGATCCTCACGCACGCAGACGACCGCGAAACAGGTGAAGGATCTCAGCAACCGGACCGACGTCCTGATTGTGCCCGGAGTCAGCCTCAAGCGCGGCGACCTGGTGCTCGTGATGCCCGGCGACGTCATCCCCGGCGACGGTGAGGTAGTCGAAGGCGTCGCGTCGGTGGACGAGTCGGCGATCACCGGAGAGTCCGCGCCCGTGATTCGCGAATCCGGCGGCGATCGCTCCGCCGTGACCGGCGGCACCAAGGTCCTGTCCGACTATCTCGTGGTTCGAATCACGGCGAATCCCGGCGAGACATTCCTCGACCGGATGATCGCGCTCGTGGAAGGCGCGTCCCGTCAGAAGACGCCGAACGAGATCGCGCTCACGATCCTGCTGTCGGGCCTCACGATCATGTTCCTGTTTGCGGTCGCGACCCTCCAGCCGTTCGCGATCTATTCCGGGACGTCGGTGTCGATCCCGGTGCTGGTCGCTCTCCTCGTCTGTCTGATTCCAACCACCATCGGCGGGCTGCTCTCGGCGATCGGCATCGCGGGCATGGACCGGATGATTCAGCAGAACGTCATCGCGATGAGCGGCCGCGCAGTCGAGGCGGCCGGGGACGTCAACACGCTTCTCCTCGACAAGACCGGTACGATCACGTTAGGGAATCGTCAGGCGGTCGAGTTCATCCCGGTACCCGG
Source organism: Gemmatimonadota bacterium (assembly GCA_039933355.1). Classification (GTDB taxonomy): domain Bacteria; phylum Gemmatimonadota; class Gemmatimonadetes; order Gemmatimonadales; family GWC2-71-9; genus SHZU01. Next base: position 4,017 of record JBDTOH010000514.1, read on the forward strand.
CACCCGGATCGAGGACCTCGCCGACCTGGCGCAGCTCGCCTCGCTGCCGGACGAGACGCCGGAGGGGCGCAGCATCGTCGTCCTCGCGAAGAACCAGTTCAGCTTGCGGGGGCGCGCGGTCGGCGAGACAGCCGGACACGACCAGATGACCTTCGTCCCGTTCTCGGCGTCTACCCGGATGAGCGGCGTCGACGTCGGCGCGGTCAGGCTCCGCAAGGGTGCGGGAGATGCCATCACGCGCTGGGTCCGCGATGCGAACGGGGTGGTGCCGCCGGAGATCGCCGGAATCGTCGAGGCGATCGCACGGCAGGGCGGCACACCGCTGGTTGTGGCGGAGCAGGAGAACGGCACGACCCGCGTGCTCGGCGCGGTCTATCTCAAGGACATCGTGAAGGGCGGCATGCG
>JBDTOH010000515.1:0-4383 GCA_039933355.1 Gemmatimonadota bacterium
GGCGCCGTGCCGGATCGCGTTCTCGACCAGCGGCTGGATCAGCATCGAGGGAACAAGAGCGCCTAACAGACCGGCATCGACTGCCTGGCCGAGCGAGAGCCGGTCGCCGAAGCGGAGCTGCTCGATCTCGAGGTAGCGGTTGAGAAAAGCCAGCTCTTCCGTCAGCGTCACTTCCTGTCCCCGCCGCTCGGCCAGGGTCACCCGCAACAGGTCGCTCAGCGCGTCGACGGTGCGGATCACTCCGGCGTGGTCTTCCCGGAGCGCGAGCGTGGTCACGGCGTTCAGGGTGTTGAATACGAAATGCGGATTGAGCCGGTCCCGGAGCGCCGACAGCCGGGCCTCGGCGAGTGACGCTTCGAGCCCAACGGCGGCCTGCTCACGCTCGCGGGCGACCGCCGAGGCGCGCGCGGCATGGGCCACGCCCACCGCGCCCCAGTAGGCCATTGCGTCGATCGGAAAGCGGAAGAACAAGATCTTGGTCGCCAGCATGGCGAGGTCGACCGCCCCGTCCCGGTAGAAGATCGTGGCCGCCGCTACCGCCCCGGCGATATGGAGTAGCGCAAAAGCCGTCATCGCGAACAGGTGGATGCCCAGGGTCCTCCGCCACCGGTTCTCGTCCACCGGCCATCGATGCGCGACGACCACCACGGCCGGCAGCAGCGCGGCGAGCCAGCACCAGGGCAGAAGCTGCGTTGCGATGGTGAACCAGAGGGACGGATGCCCGCCGCGCAGCTCCGCGCCGAGCTGGTTCTGCGCGGTGTCGAGCAGGCCAACTCCGATTGCACCCAGCACCAGGAGCCAGACAACCCGGCGGGAGGGAGCTTCGGGACAATCGTCGCGAGATGTCATCGGCCTACGGTATCGACCCGGGACCGTCATGGCAATGCGGGGACCTGGGACGAACCGTTTGGTCCCGGCGGGCTGCGTGTCGTCCCCGGCCCTCCCGCGCCGTCCCCCGGTTCTTGCCGGGAGAGGGTTTCGTTCCCATCGTTAGGTTGCCCAGGCGCCCTGTGAGACCTGCGCCCGAACCCCGAGGAGGACCAATGCGAATCGCCACCAGAGTCACCACTATGTGTTTAGTCGTCGCGGGCGGCACTGCCCTCGCCGCTGCCCGCAGCGACGCGCCGGACGCGCGCGGCATGCGGTTCGGCGCGGCACCCGTCCAATCGCTCGGCGCCATGACGTTTGGGCCGGACGGGACGCTGTTCATCGCCGACCCGCGCGGTGCCGCTCTGTTTGCCTTTGATCCGAGCGATAAGGGCACCGCGACCTACGGCGAGCAGTATCTGTCGCGCGACATCGATCAGAAAGTCGCCGCTGCGCTCGGGACGACGCGGGACCGGGTCCGATTCAACGACATGGCGGTCAACCCGATCAGTCACAACATCTTCCTCACTGTGTCACGGGTCGACGGCGACACCAAGCCGGCGCTGATCCGGCTCTCCGGCTCGGATGCCGTCGAAGTAGTCGACCTGAGTCACGTGAAGTTCGCGACCACGCCGCTCCCAGAGGCTCCCTCGCCCGACGGCAAGACGCCATGGGGCCAGCCACAGTGGACGCTCAGCGTGACCCATATGGCCTTCGCCGATGGCGAGCTGTTGGTTGCCGGCCTCTCGAATGAGCAGTTTGCCTCTGCCCTCCGCCGGGTTCCCTTCCCGTTCTCGAAGGCGGCATCGATCAACACCGTGGAGATCTATCACACCAGCCACAACAAGTGGGAGACCGCTGCGCCGATCGAGGCGTTCGTTCCGATCACCATCGGTGGAACGCCGATGATCGTAGCCGGATACGGATGCTCCCCGATCGCCACATTCAAGCGCGCCGACCTGGCCTCCACCAAGCACCTGCGCGGCCGGACCGTGGCCGAGCTCGGCGGCGGCAACCGTCCGATCGACATCATCCGCTATCAGCGCGACGGCAAAGAGTGGATCCTGGTGGCCAACAGCCATCGAACGCTGATGCGAATCGACCCGAGCCTGATTGCCGCGGCGCCCGAGATGACCAAGCCGGTGAGCCAAGCCTATGAGCCGGGTGGCGTCACCTATCTGCCGGTTGCCAGTGCGGGCGTCATGCAGATCGACGACTTCAACTCCGACTTCGTGGCCGTCCTCCAGCGCGACATCGAGAGCGGCGCGGTCAATCTGATGGCATTGCAGAAGCGCTGGCTCTAAGTGGAAGATCGAGCCGCCTTCCTCGCGCTCGCCCTGCTGACCGGCTGCGGCGGGGAAGGCGGCAGCGGGCCCGTAATGATCTCGGTCGCCCTGGACCGCGCCGATTCCACGTTCGGCGCGGTTCGAGTGGAGGGGCTCACGGCATCCGCGCTCGAGCGCGCGACGGCGCCAAGAACGGGGGCGGTCGCGGTATTCGCGACGCCCGGCTCGCTCCCCGAGGGAGCTCCGCCGCTGGCCGGGAGCTGGCGTCGAACCCACCTAACGCTCGAGTTCCGGCCTGCCTTTCCACCGTCCGCCGGACTCAGCCTCTGGGTCCGGATTGATACGGCGGCGCTGGAAGCCCGCTCCGAGAACGCCCGCCCGCTCCTGCGCCGCTTTGACCTGCCTCCCGCCGCCGGCGATTCGGCAGCTACCCTCGTCACCGCGATTCATCCCGCCGCCAATTCGGTGCCCGAGAACCTGCTTCGGTTCTATCTCGAATTCTCCGCTCCGATGCGTCCGGGGCAGGCGCTCGCCCATATCCGGCTGCTGGACGACCGCGGCGTCGAAGTCCGCAATGCGTTCCTCGAGCTACTGGACGAGCTGTGGGATCCGGCGGGGTGTCGGCTCACCCTCCTGTTCGATCCCGGCCGGGTGAAGCGCGGGATCCGAACCAATCTCGAGTCGGGCCGCGCGCTTCACGCGGGCCGCCGGTATGCGCTCCGAGTTCTCGCCGGCTGGCCGGACGCCCGTGGCAACCCCCTCGCTCGAGGCGCCGAAAAGCGATTCGTGGCGACCGCAGCCGACTACACAGGACCTGTCCCCGAGTCCTGGCACGTCGTGGTCCCAGCGGTGGGCAGCGCCGGCCCGCTCGAAGTGCAGTTCGGCGAACCCCTCGATCACGCTCTCGCGAGACGGCTGCTCGCGGTCCAGGACGAAGCCGGCCATCCCATCGGAGGTGAAGTGACGCTGCAGCCGGGCGATCGGATCTGGCGTTTCGTTCCGACCGGCCGGTGGCTCGCCGGCCGCCATCAGCTGCTGGTGAGTCCGGAGCTCGAAGACGTAGCCGGTAACCGCCCCGGCCGGCCGTTCGATGCCGACATCACGCGGACCCCAGCGGGCTCCCCCCCAACCAAGCCAATTATTCGCTGGTTCACTCCGAGGGCGCCGGAGCTGGCCGCCCAGCTCCGTTAGGCAGCATCATAGGCTGCCACATCCCGGAAGCCCCCGGTCCCTTGTCCCCCTAGCTTCTCGCCCGCCTCAACGCCTCCCGCCCCGCCGCCCCGTTCGAGTGAACTCCGTATACCGCCTTCGGCTCCATCCGATGCCGTGCCGGCCAGCCGGCGAAGAACCGGTTCATCCGCCCGCGCCCCGACGGGGGAAACGGCCCGCCGACCTCGTAGTAGAAGAGATCACCCTGGAACGCGATCCGCTCGCTCGGGAGCCACACGAAGAGATTCTCAGCCGTGTGGGGATTCCGGCCCACGTTCCACACCTCGAGGACCCGTTCGCCGTCGGTGATGACCCGGCGTCGAGCGACGCCCTCGACCGCACCATCCCGCGCCGTCGTACCCGCCCGGCCCGGCGGCGGAGCGCCTAACGTGAGCCGCACGGCCGTGAGATCTCCGGCCGGGGCGAGCACGGTGGTGCCGAATCCGGCGAGTCCGCCGATTCCACCGAGGTGGTCGCTGTGGTGGTGGCTGACAATGAGAAACCGAATTGGTTTGCCGGGTACGAGGCTGTCGACCACCTGGCGAGGCCGGCGGGTCGGTCCTCCAGCGCCCTCCGTGCCCCCGGCGGGGATTGACTCGAGGCCGGGATGAACCTCGGGGGCCTCCACCACGGTGACGAAGTCACGAAAGACGACGGCCATGGCCCGGAAGCCGCCGAGGGCGATGATATGGATTCCGGGCGCGACTTCGCCGGTGGCCGGGCCGGCGGCGCTCGTCGCCGGTCGGAGGGCCGTCCTCCCGGTTGGCCCGGCCGGTCGTCCAGTCGACATAGCCGGTCCAGGTATCGGCGGAGACGAACCGCCGCCACCTAACGCTGCCGTCGTTCTGCCGGGTGTGCCGCTCCCAGGCGACCGCCATTGAGGTCCGGACCTGTTCGTCTGCCCAGGGAACCGACTGTGCCCACTTGGTTGCGTACTTGTTGAGGCTCGCCACCAGGAAAGCGACCACGAGCGCCGATTTGATACCGGCGAGCAGAAAGCCAGCTCCTTGATCGGTCCGAC
>JBDTOH010000516.1:0-4380 GCA_039933355.1 Gemmatimonadota bacterium
GGCGATCTCACCCAATGGCGAGCGGATGGCGTACATCCACCGGGACGACCGCCAGACCGTGCTCGTGCTCCACGACATGAACACCCGCCAGGAGCGAGTGCTGGTGTCGAACCTGGACCGCGACCGGATGGAGTCCGGCGCCGGCACGACGTTCGGGATCTATCCGAATCTGAGCTGGAGCCCGAACGGCCGGGAGGTTTTCGGCTCGTGGGGCGGGAAGATTCACGCCGTGAACGTTTCCACGGGAGTGAGCCGTGAGATCCCGTTCCGGGCGCCGGTCCACCGGGTTCTGGCGGAGACGATCAAGTTCCCGGTGCCGCTGCCGTCGGAAGGGAAGGCCATGACCCGGTCGCACCGCTGGGGCCGGCGGACCGACCAGGGCGTGCTCTACGAGGCGTTAGGCGATATCTATCTCGCATCCGGCGCCCAGCGCACCAATCTCACCAACTCTACGGCGCTCGAGACGAGCCCGGTCTACGACCCTGCGACGAAGACGGTCTACTTCGCGTCCTGGACCGACGACAGTCTGGGGTCGGTCTGGTCGCTGCCGCTCGCGGGAGCAGCGCCGCGCCGACCGGTCCGCCTGTCGACCAAGCCGGCTCAGTACGGCTCGCTGACGCTCTCTCCGGACGGCAAGACGCTCGCCTTTCTCCGCGGCTCCGACGACATCAACCGAGGTGAGCAACTCGAGGAGCAGAATCAGTTCGATCTCGTGCTCGTCGGTCCTGATCGCGCTGAGCGGGTAGTGACCCAGGTGAACTGGAATCCGAGCTATGACCTGGCCGCTCGCCGACCTCCCTCGATCACCTTCGCGCCCGACGGTCAGAGCCTCTATTTCACGGAGATCCTGAGGGACACGCTGGACTTGCGGCAGATCCGGCTCGACGGCCTGAACCCGCGAACCCTCGTCCAATTCCCTCACGCGGTGCGGGCGGTGATCTCACCGGATCTCAGGTGGATTGCGTTCCGCGAGTATCTCCGCAGCTACGTGATGCCGTTCTCGTACGCCGGCAAACCGATCGTCGCTTCCGCATTCGACAAGCAGGGTGTCGCCTATCGGGTCGATTCCGAGGACGGCGAATACGTCGAATGGACTCCGGACGGGTCGGGCCTGAGTTGGACGCGAGGCCGGTACTTCTACGAGAAAAGCGTCGCGGACGCCATCGCCAAGCGGGCCTCCGCCCAAAAGACCGATCTCGCGATCGAATACGACGTGGCGGTTCCCTCGACGACGATCGCGCTCACCCACGCGCGGGTTCTCACGATGGACCCATCCAAGCGCGTCCTCGAGAATGCCACGGTAGTGATCCGCCGAAACAAGATCGAGACGGTCGGCACGGACGTCGCGGTGCCGGCGGGTGCGCGAGTGTTCGATCTCCAGGGAAAGACGGTGATGCCCGGGATGATCGACGCGCATGCCCACTATAACCCGGACGTCTCGACCCTCAACGTCGTCGAGCAGAGCCACGCGGGTCTGGTCGCGAACCTCGCCTACGGCACCACGACGATGTACGAAGTGTACGGCAATCACGTCAAGGACTTCCTGGTCTCCGATCTCCAGCGCAAGGGAGCGATCACCGGCTCGCGATTGCTCTCGGTGGGACCGCCGATCTATGGGCTCCGCTCGTACCGTCCGAAGCTGTATCGCCCGATTCTCTCCCAGGCCGACGCCGACGAGGTGGTCGCCTTCAACAAGGCGTACGGCGCCACCGCGCTCAAGGACTACGTCCAGTTCAACCGCTCGGCGCGGATGCAGATGTACGACGCCGCTCGGCGCATGGGCGTGAACGTGGTGGCGGAGTCGGCGGTCGATTTCCAGATGGACTGGACCATGCTGATGGACGGTGTCAGCGGGATCGAGCATACCGTCGGCCTGACGCCGCTCTACGACGATGTGATCCGGCTCTGGGCGGCAACGGGAGCGGGTAACACGCCCACGTTGATCGTGGTGTACAACGGACCTCAAGGCGAGACCGCGTTCCACCAGGCCGAGCGGCTTTGGGAAGACCCCAAGCTGCTGCACTTCTTCACCAAGGACTATCTGATCCGATTCCGCCGCCCGACCCACTACTTCGCGGACGACATCTACGCTGAGCAGATGGCGAAGGAGCTACGGAAGCTCGCGGCCGCGGGCGTGTCGCTTCAGGTGGCCGGGCACGGCCAAATGCACGGCCTCGACAAGCACTGGGAGATGGAGCTGATGGCGCGCGGAGGCATGACGCCGTCGGAGGTTCTCGCGATCGCGACCATCAATTCGGCCCGCTATCTGGGCCTCGACAAACAACTCGGATCGCTCGAGGCCGGAAAGCTGGCGGACCTCATCGTCTTCGACGCCAATCCGCTCGACGACATCCGCAACACCCGGAAGATCGGGATGGTGATGTTGAACGGCGTCCTCTATCGAGGGGAGGATGCGGGCCGGATCTATCCCAATCCGGAACCGGCCGGCAAGCAATACCATATTCGCGCGAGCTCGACCGGCACAGTCGGCGACGACTGGTAGGCGGGAACCGAAGCCGAGCGTTGCGGCGGCCACAAACTGTCATCGCGCGGCCAAGCAAGGGATCTACTTCACCGCCCTCGGACCGCGCGAAGGAGGCCTCTCGTCATCCCGGCGGTTCGAGCAGGTTGGACCGCAAGGCGCCGACCTGCATTGGGAAGACCTTGAAGGTGCCGAGCTCGGCCGCTTGACGGGGTCGTCGGCGATGAGCTCGTTGACCTGCGCCTCGTTTGCGACTGCCACGATGGCCGCGCCCCAGACGCCTTCCGGATCCAGCACCGCACCGAACACGCCGACGAGCTCTCGCTCGGCGAGCTCCTTCCAGTAGTCCGCATGCGCCTGCATCACCTGCCGCTCGACCGCCGTAGTGTCCTGCGCGAAGCTCGGGACGCTGGCCGGGAGCTTCTTCATCTGCGGTGCGAGAAAAAAAGCCGGCGAGCGGAGGCCGAAGCCGGGGTCGTACTGCCATTGGGCGGTGATCTGCCAGACCAGGGAATGCCGTGATCGACACCTGCCGGAATGAGATGGGTGCCCACCGGCCCGTTCGTGGTTTCCGGCGCGGCGGCCGGCCCGGGGCGGACCTCCGCGGCTTGGGCCGCCCAATCCGAGCAACGTCACCACGCCCCACGACTTCAGTCGGGGCAGGTCCACGCTCCGATGGCGATTCGGATCCACCATCCGTCTGCGACGAGCACCGCGTAGGCGCCCGCTCACGTGGCGCGCTGCTTCATCCAAACCCGGCTCAGCCGCTCACCTGCCGTCCACCGAGCTAACTTCTCTGCACCGTCATCGCCCTCCCGAGGCATCATGCTGACTGCCGTGCGCCGATCCGCGCTTCTTTGCGGGCTCACTCTCATCGCCCTCTCAGCGGCGCTGATCATCCGCGCGAATCGAACCCCGGCGCCCCGAAGTGCCGGCGGGCCCGCGACCGAGTTCTCCGCGGAGAGGGCGATGCGGCACGTCCGAGCCATGGCGGAGCGCCCTCACCCCACCGGAAGCGCCGACAACGCCCGGGTTAGGGCATACCTCGTGGCCGAGCTCACGGCTTTGGGTTTGACCCCGGAGATCCAGGAGGCGACCGGCGTGGGGACCCGGTACCAGGTAGCGGGCCGGGTGTACAACGTCCTGGCCCGCGTCGCGGGAACCAGTCCCCGAGGGCCGGCGGTCCTCCTGATGGCCCATTACGACGGAGTCGAAGCCGCACCGGCGGCCGGGGACGACGCGGCCGGCTCGTCGATGGTGCTCGAGACGCTCCGCGCGCTCCGGGCAGGTCCGCCGCTCGTCCACGACGTAATCGCCCTGTTTACCGATGGAGAGGAAGCCGGTCTCCTCGGCGCCGCGGCTTTTGTGCGGGAGCACCGGTGGGCGGCCGACGCCGGCGCCGGGGTCACGCTCAACTTCGACAACCGCGGTACCGGCGGGCGGGTGTTCATGTTCGAGACCGGCGCAGGGAACCTCGACGTCGTCCGGGTCTTGCGCGGCGCGCCGGGGGTGTCGGCCACCTCGCTCATGGTGACGGTCTATCGTACGCTGCCTAACGATACGGACCTGTCGGAGGTGGCGCTCCTCAACGGTCCGGCCCTCAACTTCGCCTTCGCCGCCGGGGTCGAGCGGTATCACACCACGGAGGACGACGTCGCGCATTTGGACCCGGGCAGCGTCCAGAGCGGCGGAGCCCAGATGCTCGCGCTGGCTCGGGCATTCGGGACCGGCCCGCTTCCCCGCCCCCACACCGGCGACGCGGTTTTCTTCGACTTCCCGCTGCTCGGCGTGATCTACTACCCGGAGAGCTGGGCCGTCGGTCTTGCGGTGGTCGCGGCGGTGCTGGTGCTGGCGCTGATCCCGCTGATTCGGCGCCGCCACCGGCATTGGATCCGCGA
>JBDTOH010000517.1:0-4377 GCA_039933355.1 Gemmatimonadota bacterium
GTGGTCTTGCTGCTGCTTGCTGCCCTCGGCGTTGCGCTCCTCTCGGGGGATTGGCCCGACGCGCTCGCCATCGGCGCAGTGCTCATTTTGAACGCTGCTATCGGATTCGGTACTGAGCTCCGGGCGCGGCGCACCATGGAGTCGCTGCTTGCCCTAGAAGTGGGGCGGGCCCGGGTGCTCCGCGACGGAGAGCGGCGGGACATCGACGCCCGCGACATCGTCCCAGGCGACGTGATCGAGCTGGAAGAAGGGCAGTCCATCCCGGCAGACGCCCGGTTGATCCAGAGCGCGGAGCTGAGAACGGTCGAAGGACCGCTGACCGGCGAATCTCTGCCGGTTGAAAAAGGGGCCGACCTCGTCGTTGCAGGGGATGCTCCCCTCGCCGACCGCATGAACCTGGTGTTCAAGGCGACGACCGTGGCAGCGGGGCGCGGCCGTGCCGTCGTCACTGCGACGGGGATGGCCGCCGAGGTTGGACGAATCGGGGAGCTCGCCGGGAGCGTGCCGGAGCGGGAGACTCCACTCGAGCGGCGGCTCGAGGCCCTCGGGCGCCGTCTGGTCGCCGTAGCCGTCGCAGCGGCTGCGGTCGTGGGCGGCATGGCCGTGCTCCAGGGACGAGAGTGGCGGGTGGCGGTCGAGACTGCGCTCGCGCTCGCCGTCGCGGCGGTGCCGGAGGGGCTTCCGCTGGTCGCCACGATCGCGATGGCCGTCGGCGTCCGCCGGATGGCGAGACGCCGAGCGCTGATCCGCCGGCTCTCCGCGGTCGAGGCGTTAGGCTCGGCGACGGTCATCTGCACCGACAAGACCGGCACACTCACGGCCGGCGAGATGACCGTGACCACGATGTGGGTGGCAGGCCGCGAGCTCGAGGTCACCGGGGCGGGCTACGATGCGCGGGGCGAGCTTCGGTCCGGTGGAACGACCGTCAATCCCGAGGGCGATCCGGCGCTGTCACGCCATTCCGAGTCGCTGCGCTCTGCAACCGCGCCAGCCTCGAACAGCGAGGCGGTGTCTGGGTAGCGGTTGGCGATCCGACGGAGGCCGCCCTCCTGGTCGTCGCTCGCACAGCGGGCGTCGATCCGGTCGCGCTGGCGCTGACCGCTCCGGAAGCGGGCGAGGTGCCGTTCTCGGCAGCGCGCCGGCTGATGGCGACGTTTCACCCGGCGGGCGACCATCTGGTCGCTCTGGTCAAAGGCGCGCCAAGCAACGTCGTCGCGCGGTGCAGCTCGGTCCTGACTGCTCGAGGGGTCGCTCCGCTCGACCCGGAAGGCCGCGCCGAGTTGCTCGAGCAGAACCGGGTGCTGGCCGCGCGAGGTCTCAGGGTCATTGCCCTGGCGGACGCCGAAGTCGGAGAGGCACGCGAGGACGCGCTCACAGCGCTGACATTCCTTGCGTTCGCGGGGATGCTGGACCCTCCGGCTGCCGGCGTCAAAGAGACGATTGCCGCGGTTCGCGAGGCCGGCATTCGAGTCGTGATGCTCACGGGTGATCAGCGCCTGACGGGCGAGGCCGTGGCGCGGGGGTTGGGCCTGCTCGACCGCGACAACCAAGTGCTCGAGGGTGTGGAGCTCGACCGGCTCAGCGATGAGATGCTCACCGAGCGGATGGCGGAGACCGCGGTCGTGAGCCGGAGCACTCCGGAAGGCAAGCTCCGGGTGATCGCCGCTCTTCAGCGACGAGGAGAGAGCGTGGCAATGCTCGGCGACGGAGTCAACGACGCCGCCGCGCTCCGGCAGGCGGATATCGGAGTCGCAATGGGTCGTCGGGGCAGCGATATGGCGAAAGAAGCTGCCGATCTGGTGCTGGCCGACGACCGGTTTCCGACAACGGCTGCGGCCATTGAGGAAGGCCGGGTGATCTTCGACAACATTCGCAAGTTCGTGTTCTACCTCTTCAGCTGCAACTTGGCCGAGATCCTCGTCCTGCTCGTCGCAGGCATTGCAGGCCTCCCTGCCCCGCTCCTGCCGCTGCAAATCCTTTGGCTCAACCTGCTGACCGATACGGCACCGGCCCTTGCGCTCGCGGTCGAGCCGGCCGAACCGGGCGTGATGCGACGGCCGCCGCGAGCGCGAAGTGAGAGTCTCCTGACGGCCGCTCTGGCTCGGCGACGGTGGGCTATGCCGGCGCGCTCACCGCGGTGACGCTGGCCGCCTTCTGGCGGGGCCTAACGGCGACCGGCCACCCCCCGGGCCATGCGGCGACGCTCAGCTTCATGACGCTGGCGTTCGCGGAGATCTTTCATCTGGGAAACGCGAGGAGCAGCAGACCGGTGATGTCGCCAAAGACGGCCTTCGCCAACAAGTCCGCCCTTGGAGCGGCGGTCGCGGCGGTTCTCATTCAGATTGCCGCGCTCGAGGTTGCGCCGATCGCCGCGATCCTTCACCTGACGCCCTTGTCGATCGAAGATTGGGCGGCCGTGATTGGGCTCGCCGCGCTGCCGGCAGTCGCGGGTCAGGCGCTCAAAGCGGTCCGGGTCCGCGCGGGCCGGAGATGAAGCGGCCTTCACCCGACGTTGGCGCTTCTTTCAACGTGGAAGAGATAGGATTGGCTCGTCCCCCACAGGAGCTTCCATGCGAGTCACGGAATTGATGACCACCGATGTCATCTCGATCAACGACGAAGCCACGCTCGCGGACGCTGCGGGCGTGTTAGCGGACACTCACGTCTCGGGCATCGCGGTCCTCGATCGCCACCACCGACTGGTGGGCGCAATCTCCACCACGGACATCCTTGCTGTGCAGGCGGAGATGGAGAATGACGAGGCGCGGGCCTTGGCGATGCGAGAGACGCTCGTCCGCGATGCCATGTCGGATCACCCGCTATCCATTGGTCCCGAGGCGTCCATCCGGGAGGCGGCGCTGGAAATGGAGTACGCCGATGTCCATCGGCTGTTCGTGGTGATGGACGGCAAGCTAGTGGGCGTCATCTCCCGGAGCGATGTGAGTCGCGGGCACGCATTGGGCAAGCTGTAACGCGCGACGTTGCACCCTGATGTTCGGCTGACAACGTCCGCTTAGAGGTCCTCCACGTTCCGGCGCCTCAGAAGGGCGCCGGCTTCGTTTCGTCAGGTTCCACCTAGAATGAATGGGGGTCCCTCCTCGTCCGACGAACCGCAAGCAACTTTCCTCCGTCCTTCATGCTCCGCTCATCGACGCGCCCGTAAGCTTGTCCCACACTAACCTCGGGGGACCTATGAGCAGTGCACGGTTGTCAGGTCGATTGCTGGTTCTGTTGGCCGCCGCGGCTGTTTCGGGCTGTGGCCCGGTGGAATTGCCCACTGCCGAGCCGGATCGGAGCACCCCGGCAGCCGCACCCGAGGTCGTGGACTACACGCTCATCACCGAGTGCGGGACCGTCATCAGTCAGCCGGGCAAGTATCGGTTGGAAAAAGACATCATCTGTGGCAGCTTTTGGCCCGAAGGGTTGGTGGACGCGCTCCGGATCGAGGCCAACCACGTGGTGGTCGACTTCAATGGGCATCACATCGCGGAGGGCAGCAGTAACTCGGTCGGGAATGGGATTCGCATCGGGGGATTCGAGGACTGGATCAGCGTTACCGACGTCACGCTGCGCGGTCCCGGGTTCGTGGAGGGATTCCAGACTGATGGCATCATCGTCTATAACGGCTCAAACCACGTCACAATCACCAAGCTCATCATTCAGGGGAACGTCGACAACGGAATTATCGTCGGCGGATCCGACGTGACCGTGCACGACAACGTCATCAGGGGTTCTGAATATTGTGGCGTCGAGGGCTGGGGATCGTCCATGCGTTTCCTCTACAATCACATCGGCCCTGAAGGCGCGGCGCCCGGACGGCCCTTGGACTGCGGAATACACATCTTTGGCAGTGAGACGGCCGGGGCGACCGGGGTTGAGGTCCGGGGCAATCAGATCGATGCCGCGACTGGCCTCTCAATGGAGGCGGACGGCGGACTCGTCACGTCGAATCAGATCCATGGGTCTTCCATTGCCCTCTGGATCCGCGGCCATGGGAATAGGATCGTGGCCAATAAGTTCTCGAACGACGGTTTTGACCCACCCCACGTAACCCCTGCGGACATCGTGGACGACAGCGGCTGCGGCGCCAACTTCTACAAGGAAAATTGGTTTACCACGGCCTTACCGGCCTGTGTGCAGGTGCCCCGTACTGGGTTGTAGCTCGCGGCGCGGAGGCGATCTGACGGGCCCCGGGCAATCGCCGCCCGGGGCCCGCTCTCGTCATTGAGGCCGTCGTCCCGGGGAGAATCTGATCAGGAAGTCAAATCGACGCGATAAACTGATCGTGCGTGAAGGGCAGTTCTCATCTCCGCTTACCTCGGAACGGCGCTGGGCCGGGCGGCGCTGGCCTGACACCCACGCTGTATCGCGACGCGG
>JBDTOH010000518.1:0-4365 GCA_039933355.1 Gemmatimonadota bacterium
GCGCGGCCGGATCGGGAAGGACGAGCGGGCCTAACGCCGTGACGAGGGCGAGCGCGGCGAGGATCACGAGCCCGACCCGCCCCTCGGGGTTCCGCCAGAGCGCACGCGGGAGCCACTCGGAGATCGGGCCCGGCGCCGCGGCGGCGGTCATGAGGATCCCACCCGCGGATCGGCCACGCGATGCCCGATGTCGGTCACGATGCTCCCGAGAATGACGACAAGCGTCACCAACATCGAGGTGCCGAGGACGACGGGGTAGTCGCGGGCGCCGATCGCCTGCGCCGCGAGGGACCCGAGCCCGGGCCAGCTGAAGACGGCTTCGACGAACACCGCACCGCTCACCACAAGGGGGAGCCAGAGACCCAGGAGTGTGAGCACCGGGCCGAGCGCGCTCCGCCAGGCATGCCGCCAGATGACCCGCGACTCCGCCAGGCCGCGGGCCCGGGCCGCTCGGATGAAGGGTTGACGCAGCGCGTCCACCATCGCGGCGCGCTGATAGCGGATCGTCCCCGCAATGGTGACGATCGCGAGCGTGAGCGCCGGGAGGAACAAGTGTCTCAGGAGGTCGATCGTGCGGACGCCGAAGCTCGCGTCGTCCGCGAGCAACGGGTCGCGCATCAGGGCGGCAGGAAAGATCCGCCACTCGATGCTGAAGAGCGTGATGAGAACGAGCCCGAGCCAGAACGCCGGCACGGCGTAGGCCGTGAGCGTCAGGTAGGACAGCCATCGGTCGAACCGGGTGCCGCGGCGCCGGGCCTGCCTAACGCCTATCCAGAGGCCGAGGGTGAAGTTCACAAAGAGGACCGCACCGCCGAGCAGGAACGACGCCGGAAGCCGGCGGCGAATCAGGGCGCCGACCCGGTCGGGGTAATGCTCGATCGAAACGCCGAGGTCGCCTCGAACCGCCGCGCCGACAAAAGAGCCGAATTGCGCCGCGAGCGGCTGGTCGAGCCCGAACAGCTTGCGGAGCCGGGCCAGCTCCGCCGGCGCCATCGGCCGATCGTTGCCGACCCGTTGGAGCGGATCGCCGGGCGTGAGACGCATCAGGAAGAAGAGCAGGGTGGTGGCGATGAGGAACGTGACCACCCCCTGCACGATCCGGCCGGCGAGCCAGCGACTCACCTCGGGGGTCCGCTGCCGTCGTCACGACCGATGCGGCGCTTTGGGTCGACCGACCACTGCCAGAGCAGTCCCCAGGTCCGCTCCGGGCTCACCGTCACGTTCCGATAGCGATCCTGCAGCACGACCGACAGCATCGGGCTGAAGAGGAACACGGCCGGGACATCGTTCTGGAGCACCCGGATCGCGTCTCCCCAGGCCTTCGCCGGCTCGGTCGGCGTGTTGATCGCGCGCTCGAGCAGGCTGTCGAAGGTCGGGTTGCACCACTGACCCCGGTTGCTGCCTAACCGTCCGGCGCAGGTCCACGACTGGACCAGTCCCGACGGAGTGGGGTCGAGCGTCGTCTGACCGAAGTCGATATCGAACTGGCCCTTGGCGCGGCGCTCGGCCCAGACTCTGCCCTCGAGGCGGACCAGCTCGAGCTTGACCCCGATTCCTCGAAGCATCTCCTGGATCACAGCGGCGACCGCGACTCGAGGAACGTTGCTTCCCGGATACTGAAGCTGAAGCGTGAGCGGCCGGCCGTCCCTGTCCACGACGCCGTCGCCGTCCGTGTCGGTCCAGCCCGCCTGGCGGAGAAGACGGCGTGCAGCACTGGGGTCAGCCCGCGGTAACTTGGGCGCGAATGGACGAACCCAGCTGGCGGAGCCGAACGGTCCGTTGATGACCACCGCATACGGGCCAAAGATGCCGGTGACGATTCGCTCCCGGTCGATCGCGAGCGCAATCGCTCGGCGAACCAGCAGATTGGAGAGGATCGGGTGAGGTGTCGAGCGATCCCCGTTCGCGCGCTGATTGAACAGGAGATAGACGACGTTATGTGACGCGCTCGTCACGATCCGGAGCGAAGGCGCGGCCACGATTCGGGAGATCGAGCTCAGGAGCAAGTAGTTCTGAAGACCGTCGGCCTCGCCGCTCAGGACCAGATTCAGCTGCGCTTCGGCATCGCCGGCGAGGACCAGGATTACCCGCTCGAGCTTGGGTGCGCCCAGGAAGAAGTTGGAGACGGCGGCCAGCTCGATCTGGTGGCCCGGATCGCGCCGCACGAACCGGTAGGGGCCGCTGCCGACCGGCGCCGCCGCCCACGCGGACTTGGCGAGATCGGCGGCCGGAATGGTGTCGACGAGGTGGGCGGGGAGCGGCGGTACGTGCCAGGTGGCGTCGTAGAATTGCTCCGGATATGCGCGCTTGAAACGAATCACGACGCGCCGGTCGCCCTCGGCGCTCACCGACGCGACTTGGTGCAGGAGCAGTGCGTAGTCCGGTGCGATGGTCGAGTCGCGGGCGCGGTTGAGACTCCAGACGACATCGCGCGACGTGACCGGAACGCCGTCCTGCCAGGTTGCGCGCGGGTCGAGATCGAATGCGAGCGTGAGCGGATCGCGGCGCTTCCAGGAGCGGGCGAGCTCCGGCACGAATTCGTTCTCGTTGCGGGTTCGCGCACCCTTCCCCGGCCGCGCCAGCCGGAGAAACAGAAGCTCGGCCACGTCGACGTTGGCCTGGAAGCTGGATAAAGTGGGGACGGGAGTCGTGGCCTCGGCGCCGACCACGATGATGATGGTGCCGCGATCGTTGCCCGGCGCCTGCGCCGCCACGGCGCCGCTCAGTGCCAGGCGCGAGAGCCCCACGATCAGCAGAGTGATCAGGCGGACCTCCCTAACGGCGAGTCTCACGGTGCGGCGAACCGGTCGTCGGATCCGGGCCTAACGTGACCAGGTCCACTCGGATGAAGCATAGCGGGGGAGGTACTCGGGCGCGAGGCTGGCGACGACGTCGGGCGGGCCATCGGCGGCCGAGCCGAGACCGAGCGTTGCGGCCAAGGGCTCGAGCAACAAGGCGGCCACCTCGGCGAACGACACCGGGCGACCGAGGAGACCCGAAACGGTGACGTCGTGAGAGGGCGGGCCCGCGCCGCGGAGCACGGAGTGCACCAGCGACTGGTCGTCCTCGAGAAGAAGCGAGCCGTGCTGGAGAAAGGCGCCGCCGTCCTGGTACTGCGCGCTTCCCACCATCTTTCGCCCGCCCGCGGTCACCTCGCCGCCGACCGCCACCGCAAAGCAGGGACCCGCGTCGGGTCCGGGCGCCTTCCCTTCACCGGCGAGCTCGACCGGCAGGCCGAGCGCGGCGAGCGCGGCGGCGATTGCCTGATGCAACCCGTGATAAGCGTCCTTGAGTGTGCCGAAGGCGGCGATCGGTGCGGCGACGGCATAGGTCAGCTCGCGGGCGTGCCAGACCGCCCGGCCACCGGTCGGGCGCCGGACGGTGGAGATGCCTAACGCCTCGATCCGGGTCCGGTCGTACCGGCGGAGCGCCGGCTCGTGGCGGCCGAAGGAGAGGCAATGCGGCGCCCAATGGTAGCAGCGGATGAATCCCTGCCCGGTGTCCCGAGCCGCGCTGAGCATGGCGTGATCGACCGCCATGTTCAGCGCACCGGTGCGGGGACCGTCGATCCAGGCGCGGCCCGCTACGATGCCGCGTACTCCTCGATCGGCGGGCAGGTGCAGACGAGGTGGCGGTCGCCGTAGGCGCCGTCGATCCGGCAGACGGTCGGCCAGATCTTGTGGACCCGGGTGGATTCGGATGGGAAGCCGGCGCGCGCGCGCGAATACGGGCGGCTCCACTCGTCCGACGCGACCTGCTGGAGCGTGTGGGGCGAGTTATGGAGGACGTTGTCCTCGCGACTGGCGATCCCGAGCTCGACTTCGCGGATCTCCTCGTGGATCGTGAGGAGCGCATCGCAAAACCGGTCCAGCTCCTCCTTCGATTCGCTCTCGGTCGGCTCGATCATGAGGGTGCCCGCGACCGGGAACGACACCGTCGGCGGATGGAACCCGAAATCGATCAGCCGTTTGGCGACGTCCTCCACCTCGATGCCGGCGGTCTGCTTGAAGGAGCGGCAGTCCACGATGCACTCGTGGGCGATCAGCCCGGCGTGGCCGCTGTAGAGCACCTTGTACTTCTCGCGCAGCCGTTTGGCGACGTAGTTCGCGTTCAGAATCGCGATCCGAGTCGCCTGGGTGAGGCCTTCCGGCCCCATCATCCGAATGTAGGCCCACGAGATCGGCAGAATCGACGGACTCCCCCACGGCGCCGAGGATACCGTCCCGCACGACTGTGGGCTGCCCGGGTTGTGCGGATGATCCGGCAGGAACGGGACGAGGTGTGCCGCGACGCCGATCGGGCCCATGCCGGGCCCGCCGCCGCCGTGCGGGATGCAGAAGGTCTTGTGCAGGTTCAGGTGGCAGA
>JBDTOH010000519.1:0-4346 GCA_039933355.1 Gemmatimonadota bacterium
GGCGGTAGAAGTCCCAACCATGGCCGGGCCCGTTGTAGCCGGTGTGGGCCGTGTCCGCCGGGTCCGGGGCGCAGGAGTTGAAGTTGCAGGCCCAGACGATGGAGGTCGTGATCGGCTGGAAGCCCTGCTGGCTGTTCGTCTTAGAGCGGATCGCGCCGAGGCTCACGTCGACCTTGAACTTGTCGTCGGATGAGCGGTAGGTGAGGTTGGCGCGGGCGTTGTACTTGTTCTGCCAGCCGTAGCTCAGGTACCCCTCGTCCCGATTGTAGTCCGCGCCGAAGAAGTAGCTCAGCCGGTCGCTGCCGCCGCTGATGCTGGCACCGGCGCTCTTGGGCGACCCGTTCTGGAAGACGTCCGGATAGCCCCGGGCTTTGTTGAAGCGCAGGACGTTGAACTCCTTCACCGTGCCGTCGGACGCCTGGTAGTAGTTCGACGGATAGCGGCCATCCGGATTCGCAAGCCAGGCGACCCCGCCGCCTAGGTGCGCCTCGACCTGGCTCTTGCCGGACCGGCCCCGTTTCGTGATGATCTGGATCACGCCATTCGATGCTTCCGTGCCGTAGATCGTGGCGGCCGAGGGTCCCTTGAGGATCTCGATCGACTCGATCTCTTCGGGATTCAGGTCGTTGATCCGTGAGGGCGACTCGCCGCTGAATGTCTGGAAGGCGGCGGAGTTGACGGCGGCCTCGTTGTAGACCCGGACGCCGTCGATATAGAGGAGCGGCTCGTTCGAGAGGCTCAGGCTGCCACTGCCGCGGATGCGGGTGATACCGCCGGACCCGATCGCGCCGGATGCCCGCATCACGCGGACGCCGGGCACGTTGACGGACAACAGGTCCTGAATCTTCGTCGGCGGGGCGATCTCGGCTGTCGCGGATACGTTGATCTTGCCGATCGAGTTCCCGAGGCTTCGCGTGGCGGCCTCGCCGACTGTGCCGGTCACCACGAGCTCGTCGAGCTTGACCGCCAGCTCCTCGAGGCCGATCCGGATCGGGGGGTCTCCGGCGGTCGCGTCGAGCGTCTTGGGCTGGTAGCCGACCGCGCGAACGACGATCCGCTTGGTGCCGGTCACGCCGTTCAGCGTGAAGGCGCCGCGAACGTCGGTGGTCGCCGCAATGTCAGTGGCCTCGGCCCTGACGATTGCGGCGGGGATGGGGCGCCCGCTACGGGCTTCGACCACGGTGCCGGTCACTCTTCCGGCCTGGGCGTGCAGAGGGTTGGCCCCCGTGAGGACGGAAAACGCGACGAGCCAGAGACCCGCCAGAGCGGCTCCCGAACGCCGCGGTCGACTTACGGACAGGGCGAACGAACGGACCATACGACCCCCTCGAAGGAAATGAGGTAATGCGAGACACTAGGCGCCGCGGATGCGGCTCTGACGCGAGAAGAACAACGAACTCTTAATCAACGTTCCGTCATGTTACGATTGATAGTCGCGTCAGTCAAGAACAACAGTGGTCGAAATCCCGCCGACGTCCGTCATTGCCGGATGTCCCGCCGGCTCCCGCCTAACGGTAAGCCGCGGCCATCCTCACGGAGGTTTCCAGTTGATCCGCATCCCGAAGCAGGCCGCCCGCTTGGCCATCCTGGCAATCTTCGGCGCCGCCACGTCCGCCGACGCCCAGTGGAGCCACCGCTACCCGCAGGTGAAGGGCTGGAGCCACCATGTCTACCTCGAAGGGTTCGAGCTGCCGCTCCTGACCAACGGGCCGATGGATCCCGCCCCGTCGCCCGACGGGCGGACGATCGCTATCGCTTCCCGCGGCTGGCTCTGGCTGCTCGACCGGGATTCCGGGATTGCCCGGCAGCTTACGACGGGTGCCGACGTCGATTCGCGCCCCGGTTGGTCGCCGGACGGCCGCCAGCTCGTGTTCGTGCGTGACAACTCGAGCGAAACCGCGATCGTTTCGGTCGACGTGGCGACGGGCGCCGAGCGAGTGGTCGCGGCCGAAGCAGGACTGGACCTCGATCCGAGCTTCAGCCCGGACGGGAAATCAGTCTACTGGAGTTCAGCGGTGGCGGGCGACCTGGATCTCTGGCGACTCGACCTCGGCACGGGGACCAAGACCCGGCTCACCCAGGCCGCCGACCTCGAACTCGAGCCGGTGCCGCTCCGCGACGGGCAGCGGATCGCCTATCTCTCCAAGGGTGCCTGGGGCGACCGCGACGAGATCCGGGTCCGCCACCTCGACAACGGCGAGGAAAAAGCGCTGATCAGCGGAGACATCCTGTCGATGCTTCGGTTCTCTCTGGCCCCCGACGACCGGCTGATCGTCTACACGATGCCGTCCAGTGACGGGGACGGGTGGGGGCTCCGCCTAACGGCCGTTGATCGTCCGCCGGGGACCACGGTGCTCGTCGGACGCGGGCATGGGATGCCGCTGGTGCCGCGGTGGTCCGCCGACGGCCAGTCGATCTATTACAGCGAGGCCGACCGGGACCAGCGGATGCACCTGTACCGCATCGGGCGGAATGGTGGCGCGGCCGCCGAGGTGCCGGTCATCCGCTGGGACTACAAGGGCCCGACGGCGCGGCTCCGCGTCCGCACCCATCAGAGCGGGAGTATGGGCACCACGGCTGCACGGCTCAGCGTCCGGACCGCCTCCGGTCACCCGCTCGTGCCCGAACAGGGGCAGGTGCGGCTCGACGGGCAGAACGGCATCGCGTTCTTCTACTCGGCCGGCACGGTGGAGCTCGTGGTGCCGGCCGGTGATGTCGAAGTGAGCGCGGTCCGCGGCCTCGCCACGCCCGTGGTGAGCGCGCGTACCGGCGTGCGGGCCGGTGAAACCGGCGAGATGGATCTCGATCTCAAGCCGGTCTGGGAGGCCCGTCAGGCCGGCTGGTACGCAGGCGACCATCACTTCCACCTGAACTACGGCGGCCCGTACCGCCTCGCCCCGGCCGACCTCTTCCCGGTTGCCGCGGGCGAAGACATGGACGTGCTGACGCCGCTGATCGCCAATCTGCACACCAGGTTCGAGGAACAGCCCATGTTCCAGTTCCGGCACCTCGACAGCCTGCCCTTCATCTATTGGGGCCAGGAGGTCCGGTCTCACTCCCTGGGCCACATCGGCCTGATCGGAATGCAATCTCTCTTCTGGCCGTGGGTCTGGGGCCCCGGGTACGAGGTCTACGGCGAAGACGACCGAGCCAATCGCACCGTGCTCGAGTTCGCGCGCCGCCAGGGCGGGATGGCGACCTACATGCACCCGATCATGAGCCAGACCCCGTTCGCCAAGGACCAGCTGGCCGGCATCCCGGTCGAACTCGTCGCCGACGCGGTGCTAGGGCAGCTGGACGCCCTCGAAATCGTTTGCTTGTGGAGCGATGAGATCGGATCGATGGAGATGTGGCATCGGGTGCTCAACCTCGGCATTCCGCTGGTCCCGGAGGTCGGGACCGACGTGATGCTCAACTACTACCGGACCATGGCCGTGGGCACGACGCGTGTCTATGCCCACGTCGATGGGAGCCGACCTTTGCGAGCTATCTCGCCGCGCTCAAGAGCGGGAAGAGCTTCGTGACGAACGGCCCGCTGCTCGACTGGACGGTGGGCGGCCAGCAGGCCGGCGGCGTGATCGAAGCGGGCCGCCGTGCGGTCCCGTGGCGGCTGACGCTCCACTCGTCGGTGCCGGTGGAAAAGGTGGAGGTCGTGGTGAATGGCGCAGTGGTCTTCTCGGCGCCGGGACTCACGGAACCGGGATCGAAGGAATATGGCGGCACGGTTAATCTGCCGGTCGGTGGCTGGGTGGCGGTCCGTGCGACCGGCGGCGCGATCAACCGGTGGCCGGCGATGGACAGCTATGCCTTTGCGCACACCGCGCCGGTCTGGATCGGCAGGGTGGGAAGTTCGGAGCCGATCGCCCGGAAGAAGGCGGCAACCGACCTCCTCGACGCGCTTTCCGCAGCCGATCAGGCGCTCACCAGCTCCTATAAGGAGACACCGATTCCCGAGCTCAGGGCCCAGTTGAAGGCGGCCCGCGACGCCTGGAGCAGATCATCGCGAACCGCTGAGCCGCACCGTCCCGACGACCGCCCCTTACCTCACGGCGAAAGGGCGGTCGTCCGGCGAATGGCGCTCACGAAATTCCGTTTCGACACCTGCCCGGCGCTAGGCAGCGCCGCAGCAACACCCAATCGGTGGATCGTAGCTGGTAAGTACGATATCAGATGAGTTCCAGCGGATGGGACCGCGAAGTCTCCTTCTCGGAACGAGCGTACGAGCCGACTTTCATGGCCGTGGCCCGCGCGATGGAGCGAAGACACCGGGTGTCGCTGTCGTCATCGGAGTCAGCCGGAAGTCGTCCCCAGAAGAACTGTCTGCGAGTTATACCGGCAGACGTCTT
>JBDTOH010000520.1:0-4338 GCA_039933355.1 Gemmatimonadota bacterium
CCGCTGTCCGCTTCGACGATAGCGTAGACCCGCGCCGGATCCGCTCCCGAGACCGAGACGCCGACCTTCCCGAGCACGCCCGCCGGCAGCCCCGGATTCCTGGTGATCTCGGTCCAGGTGTCTCCGCCGTCGCTCGACTTGAACAGACCGCTGCCCGGTCCCCCGTTGAACAGCCCCCATGGTGCGCGAGAGACCTGCCACAAGCCCGCGTACATGATCCGGGGCTCGGCCGGGTCGAGGGCGAGGTCGATCGCGCCGGTGCGGTCGTCGCGGTAGAGGATCTTGTCCCACGTTGTCCCGCCGTCCTTGGATCGAAAGACCCCGCGCTCGGCGTTAGGCCCGTAGGGGTGGCCCAGGGCCGCGACATATACGAGGTCGCAATTGCGCGGATCAATCCGGACCCGCGCGACCGCCTGCGTCTCGGCCAGGCCGAGGTGGGTCCAGCTCTTTCCCCCGTCAATGGTTTTGTAGATACCGTCGCCCTGGATGACGTTGCCGCGAAGCTCCGTCTCTCCCATACCGACGTAGACCACGTCCGGATCAGCTTCACACACGGCGAGTGAGCCGACCGACGAGCTCCGGAAGTCGCGATCGGAGACCGGCCTCCAATTGAGGCCGCCGTCAGTGGTCTTCCAGACGCCGCCGCCGGTCGCGCCGAAGTAATACTCGAACGGTCGCTTGGAGCTCCCGGCCGCCGTGAGAGCCCGGCCGCCCCGATTCGGTCCGATGTTTCGCCATTTGAGGGCGTCGAACAGCGCTCGGTCGTACACCGTGGGCGGTCGCGGGCTCGGCTGCTGATGGGCAGCCCACCCGGCCGATGCCGTGCTCGGATGGAAACCGACCCACGCAACGAAGAGATCTCTGAACAGGCGCATCGCCCTCTTACGAGTTATGACCGGCGGCACATTCGTTCAGACATCGAAGGCGTAGTGGACCTTCTGATACGGCTCGAGGAAGTGCTCGACCTCGGCGCCGAGCCGTGCCGGGTCTTCGGCGTTCACGGCCCTGCGGATGAAACGGGCCACGGCGGGCATCTGAGCTTGCTTCATGCCGAGGCGCGTGAGCTCCGCCACGGACAGCCGTAACCCGCTCGGATCGGTTTGATCGCCGAGCAGTCGGGCGCCCTGGATCAGGATGTTGGATTGGAGGCAAAGGTCGACGACTTTGGGCACCCCGATGTCCCGCACATTCACGATGACCTGATGCGTCTCGGTGTATCCCTTATCCCGCGCCAGCACTTTGAACCCCTCGGCCCGGTCGAGCGCTTCGCCGAAGGCCTTGGCGTTCTGGACGATTTGGGTCGCGTAGGCCGGTCCGAACTCCGCCACTTCGGCGAAGGAGTACGCCGAGGCGACCAGTTTATTGGCGTCACGCGTTTGGATGAACCCGGGAAGGGTGCGGCGCAGCATCTTCTCCGCCAGCTCGGCGTCATTGGTCAGCGTGATCCCCCCCACCGGTCCGCCGAAGCTCTTGTGCGTGCTCAGCGTGAGGATGTCGGCGCCCTCGTCGAGCGGCTGTTGGAAGACGCCGCCGGCGATCAGGAGCGCGAGATGGGCGGCGTCATAGATGATCTTAGCACCCACCTCATTGGCGATTTGGCGGAGCTCGCGGATGGGGTAGGGGAACAGCACGAAGCTCCCGCCGATGACGATGAGCTTGGGTTTCACCTGGCCGGCCAGCGCGCGGATCGCCGGGAGGTCGAACCCGTAGTTCTCGGTGAACGGCAGATCGATGAAGGCCAGCTTCTTGAACCCGCCGGGACCGCGATCGTGATACGCGCTGTTGCCCCCGCCCGGTCCCATCGCCTGGCTCATGATGACGTCGCCGGGCTCGGTCAGGGCGAGGAGCGGGAGGGCATTCGCCATCGTGTTGCTGATCGGGCGCCATTCGACGTATTTGGCGTGGAACAGCTTTTGGGCCAGGTAGATGATGGCGCCTTCGACTTCGTCGATGTACCGGTCGGTGCCGTTGCCGGACCCGCCCTTCGCGCCTGGGAAGCCCTCGCTGACTCGCGTCGCGGTCGAAGAGTTGAGGACCGCTTGGGCGCCGGCCCCCATGATGCCTTCGGCCGCGCGGAGGCTGAGGCACTTCCGGCGCCGCCATTCCTCGTCGGCGCGGCCTAACGACTTGACGTGGGCCGCAATCGCCTCGGGCTTGAGCTGTTGGAGCTTGGCCGCAATCCCGTTCAGGTATTCGACGCTCTTGGCGGGCAGCACTTCTCCCGGTGCCCATGGCGCGTCGTCGAGCGTTGCAGTCTGCGGCCGGATTGGGCGGCGCGAGCTTATCCTCGCCTCGACCGCGGAGGGCGTGGCGAGGCCAAGCGCTGCCAGCACCCGGAGCACGTCTCGGCGGGAAAGTCGGTCTTCGTTAGTCGTTGCCATGTAGCCCGCCTCGGTCTATCTGCCCGGGCCGCGAGCACGCCGGCTTCGATCGGGGCCTGCCTTGCCGGTAGCGCGGCGCCCGCACGACGCGTGGAGAATCAAGATCCGTTCGGATTGTTGAACCGCTCCTCATCCGGATATGGGAAGCAGGTCGCCGAACCGTACGTACCGCCGCCGGTCAGCTTGTACGGCGTCCCCGCGGCGGGAACGAACGGCAACGCGAGCCGGATCTTGTCGTTCAGGTGTTGGGACTCGAGGAACAGCTCCCGCTTTCGCTCGGTGATGACCTGATTGCGGATCTCCGTGGGGTCGGCGCTGGCAAATGCCGGCAGCCCCGCACGCGTGTGGAGGACGTTGATGATGCCGACCGCAGTCTGTCCGCCCTGAAGTTCGGCGATGATCAGCTGCGCCTCGGCCCAGCGGGCCAACGGGATGGGCGAATCGCGCGCCGGGTATTTCGCCTCCTGCACGAGCGGCGTATTGCCGTCGAAGCCGTTCTTCCCGGTGTAGGCCAGTTTAACCCGCGGGTCGGGAGTGCCCTGGAAGTCCAGATTCCAGTACGGCTGATCGATCGACGCCCGGATCTGATCGATGTTCCACCACCACACCTTGTTCGACGAACGGGTGTCGGAGGTCGCGTAGGTCGCATTCCAGACGAAGCCGTCGGGCACCAGGCTCGCGTCGGCAACCGCTTCCGCGCCCTTAGTCGGTACTGCGCCCCCGTACTGGGCGAGGTTGGTCGCAAGATTGAGCCGAGTTCGGGCTCGGCCGGCGCGCGCCAGATTGAGCAGGTTGGTGCTGTTTGCGGTCTGCGCCTCGGCCATGCCGGCCGTGAACTTCTGCTCGGCCAGCTCCCATAGCTGGCGGCGCGACAACCGCGGTCCCACGTCGACGGACGCCTCGCACATCGCCTCACCCAAAAGCAGCGTGGCGTAGGCGCTGTAAATCGTGGTGGTCGCCAGGTAGGTGGGCCGCAGTGCGCCGGTCACCTGGGCATCGGTGAAGCCCGACAAAATGTCGTGAGCATAGTCGCCGCTCCATCGGGCGGTGGAGAGCGGGGTATACACGCCCAATCCCACAGTGCCGGCGCCCGTGCCGCACGGGGTTGTGGCGTAGTTGCGGTTCCCGGTGGACGCATCGTAGGTCCGCCGGTCGTAGTCGAAGCTGTTGTTCTCGGCCCAGGTTATCTCATCGCCTACGAGCCCGCTCACGACGGTGTAGTCGGCGAAGGCGCAGTGGAGATCGGTCTGGATGCTGAGCACCAGCAGGTCGGCGTTGTTCGGGTTTTTCAGCGTTTCGTCCAACACGCTGCCCGGCGTCTTCGCCTCGAGCAGGTCGTCGAGGAAGTTCTGGCAGCCCGCGAGCGGCAGACTCAGCACCAGAGCCAGCGGCCAGATCCGAGCCCACCCGCGGAGCGTGCGCGCCGCCGTCCAAGCCCTCTCACGTCCCATCATGTGTCCTCCGGGGCTGTGCCCCATGACGTTCCCACCATCGACAAGAGACCGAGCGCCGTTGCCTCGAACGCCGACTCAGAAGGTCACGTCCACTCGAAACAGCACCGACGCGTTAGGTGGCAGGATGTTGCCTCCTCCCGCGATGAACGCGCTCGACAGCCGGGTGGGCTCGGGGTCGAGTCCTCCAAACCCGGTCCAGGTGTGCAGGTGCTGCCCCGCCAGGCTCACCGACGCGCGACTCGCCCTGATCGATCGCGCCCATCGATCCGGCAGCGTGTACTTGACGGCCGCCTCGCGCAACTTGGCGAAGCTGGCATCCTCGAGCGCATAAGCGGTATTGAACCCGAGCTGCTGGTCCGCCACCTTCGTAATGTCGTACTTCTCCGGGAAGAACCGCTCGGCGCAGGTGCCGGACGAGCAGGCCTGTGATTTGTCCGCGTTGGGCCGGAGGAAGTTTCTCTGGAAGTCGACCATGGCGAAGAGCTCCAGCCGGTTGAACAGCG
>JBDTOH010000521.1:0-4319 GCA_039933355.1 Gemmatimonadota bacterium
TCAGATCATCACCAAGCGCGGCCGTCCGGGCCGCTCGACGATCGATGCGCACGCGGACGCGGGCGCCAATTGGATCGCCAATCCCGAAGGCCGGTACGGGGCCAACTACTACCTGGCACGGGCCGACAACTCAATCCAGGCGTTCGACGTCCAGGCGTTTCGGAAGTCGCGCGGGTTTCCGGACATCTTCCAGACCGGGATGCCGCTCGCCGGCGGGGCGAGCATTAGCGGCGGGACCGATCAGCTCCGCTACTACTTCTCGGCGGACTACAATCGCGACGTGGGCCCGGTCGACTACAACTGGCAGAACAAATACAGCGGCCGAGCCAACCTGAGCTACGCGACCGCGAGCAACAAGTTCAAGATCGACTTGAGCCTCGGTACCGTGCGCTCGAAGACGCGGGGCGCTTCAGGCGTTCAGCCGATCACGACCTCCATTCTTTGGGCCTGCAACTTCCCCTGGTGCGAGCCGACTGGACCGGATACCACCAAGACCGGCTGGAACGGACCGGGTCAAGGATTCCAGTTCTATCGGCCCGACGACTACCAAGGCGTCGAGGGCTTCGACAACATCGACCGCACCATCTTCAGTCTCCAGCTCAACCACCGGCCGACGTCGTGGCTTCGTCATCGGTTGACCATCGGCCCGGACTTCACCAACAACAAGTCCTCGCAGATGGTGATCCGCGATCCGACCGGATACAACCCGTTCTTCACCCAGAGCCTGGGCCAGAAGCTGGCGCTCGGCCTCCGGAGCACGTTCGTAACGATCGACTACGGCGCTTCCGCCGACTTCAACGCGACCAAGAACCTGATCGCGACGACGTCCGCCGGCGTGCAGTACTACTACAAGCAGTTCGACCAGCAGGTCTCGCAAGGATTCGAGTTCCCGATCCCCGGCCCTGGCGACGTCGGCAGCGGTGCCCGGCGTGAGGCCGCCGAGGGATTCCAGGAGAACAAGACGTTCGGCGTTTACGGCCAAGAGCAGATCGCCTGGAAGAACCGGGTCTTCCTGACGGCGGCGCTTCGGGCGGATGACAACAGCGCCTTCGGAGCGGATTTCAGCGCGGTCTACTATCCCAAGTTCAGCTTGGCCTGGGTATTGAGCGACGAGCCGATGTTCTCGAAGATGGGTGCTGTCTCCCAGCTCAAGCTGCGTGGCGCCTGGGGTCGTGCGGGCCAGCAGCCCGACGTGTTCTCCGCGATTCAGACGTATGGGGCGGCTGTCGGGTCGAGCGGTCTCGGCGCCATCACGCCGCAGAACTTCGGCAACTCCGGTCTCAAGCCCGAGGTGGGCGAAGAGGCCGAGCTGGGCTTCGACGCCGGGCTCTTCAACCAGCGGATCGGGATCGAGTTCACGTTCTACAACAAGGATCTCAAGGACGCGATCATCTCGGCGCCGCTGCGGCCCTCGCGCGGGTTCCCCGGGGTGCAGTTCCTCAACATCGGCAAGACGCGCAACCGCGGCATCGAGGTGGCGCTCGACGGCTCCGTGGTCAACAGCAGGAAGTGGGGGCTCGAGCTTCGCGGCACGATCGCGACGAACAACAGCAAGATCCTCGATCTGGGCGGAGTTCCCGCCACGTTCGTCGGTTCGTCGTACATCCAGCAGTTCAACGTCCAAGGGTTCGCGCCGCAGTCCTTCTTCTACAAGCGGGTGAAGAGCGCCACGCTGACCACTGTGACGACGGGTCCCTACACGCTTCCGCTCGCCACCAACCCGATGTGCGAGGGCGGCACCGATCTCGGGGCCGTGCTCTCGACCGGCAAGCCCGACCCGAAGGCAGGTGTGGGTGACGGTTCGACGGTCGCGTGCGGTGTGGCGCCCCGGCTTTACGCCGGCCGGCCGACTCCGTCCTGGAACGGCTCGTTCAGCACCACGCTCAGACTCGGTCAGCGGCTCCGGATCCTGGGCCTTCTCGACTACGTCGGCGGACACACGGCCGTCGTCGGCGACGTGGGCGCCCAGCACACGTTCTTCCGTAACTCCAGGGCCTCCCTCGAAGGCAACCCGATCGTCGAAGCCCTCCGGCTCGATCCCAACGGCCCCGGCTCATCGGGCCTGTTCAACGCCGGCTTTGCCCGGCTCCGAACGGTGTCCGCCACGTACGACCTGCCTAACAAGGTCGTGAGCTGGATCGGAGCGTCGCGCGGTGCGATCACGGTGGCCGCCGAGAACATGGCGTTCCTGTGGCGAGCACAGAAGACCTCATTCGGCGCTCCCTGGATCGATCCGGAGCTGCTGCCTAACCGATCCACGGACGTCACCGGCAACTTCGGGTACACCCAGGAGTCGTGGCCGCAGCTGGCCCGGGTCCGGACCACGTTCCGGTTCACCTTCTAACGGCGGCCAAGGAGAACCTCACATGTTGAACCGCATCATCATTCGCCGCCTGGCCTCCGGAACGATCGCCCTGATCGCCGGGATCGCCCTTACGGCGTGCAGCAATCTGCTCGACGTCAAATATCCGGGCCGGATTCCGAGCGGGCAGCTCGATGATCCGAGCCTCGCAGCGGTTCTGACCCGGGGTGCCATCGGCGACTTCGAGTGCGCCTACAGCAACTATATGTCCGGATCGTCGGTGCACTCGGACGAATACGAGACCTCCAACTCGAACGTCCCGCTGGCCAACTGGGGCGAGCGGACCATCACCGCGGACGAGAACGACTACGCGATCGGCACCTGTGAAGGCAACTTCGGTAGCAACCTGACGCTGCACACGGCGCGCTTCCAGGCCGAGGACATCTACAACCGGCTCACCGCGTGGACCGATGCTCAGGTGGCCGGGCGGGGGTCCCTCATGGCACAAACGAGGGTCTATGCGGGGTATGTCTACACCCTATTAGGCGAGGGGATGTGCCAGGTCGCGTTCGACGGCGGGCCGGTGCAGCCGCCCACGGCTTCGCTCGTCCTGGCGGAGACCCGTTTCACCGAAGCGCTGACGCTGGCACAGGCAAGCGGCAACGCCGATATGCTGAGCATGGCCCGGGTCGGTATGGCTCGGGTCAAGATGGATCTCAAGAAGTGGGCGGATGCAGCCCAGTTCGCCGCGCTCGTCCCGGCGGGATACACCAAGAACGCCGACCGAGGTCAGGAGAGTGCGCGGCGATGGAACAAGCTGTGGCGGCTGGCGAACTCGACCGGCGCGTACACCGTCGCGACCGAATACCGTACGATGAACGATCCGCGGGTCCTCGTTGCCGATGCCGGTCGAGGCGCGTTCAACTCCGAGGTCCGGCTCTGGATCACCACCAAGTACAGCGCGCTCGTCTCGCCGATGCGGCTGGCCAGCTATAGCGAGGCCCAGCTGATTCTGGCGGAAGCCCAAGCGCAGCAGGATCAGGTCGCAAGCGCAATGACCACTATCAACGCGAGACGCGCGGCCGTCGTACCCGCGCTCCCGGCGCTCACCGCAACGACCAAAGCCGAGGCGATTGCCATCGTCCTCGACGAGCGGAGGAGAGAGCTGAGTTTCGAGGGAGGGCACCGGCTCAACGACCTCCTGCGCTACCAGATCCCCTGGAAAGTCGGCGCGAATCCCTTCACCAATCGGGCGTACGGGACCACCACCTGCTGGCCCCACCCGACGCGGGAGACCAACGGAGTCTGACCGTCGGTTCGGACCACCTTCGTGCCTAGAGAGGAGCCGGCTCATCCCGGCTCCTCTCGTTTTTCGCCTTCGGGCCGACCGGGGATAAGATTCTCGCGCGCCCAACTGCCGCGTTTCCCTCAGGTCCATCATCCGGAGGTAGTCGATGCTCGAGCGAGCCCTGATGATCAGTACCCTCGCCCTCCCCTTGCTTGCGGCGCCGGTCGCGGCCCAATATCCGGTGGCCCGAATCGATTCGGTGTTCTCGCAGTGGAACCGGACGGATAGCCCCGGGTGCTTGTTGGGTGTCCGCGACCGGGACCGGGAGCCGCTCTTGCGGGCGTATGGCATGGCCAACCTGGAGTACGCCACGCCGCTCACACCCGAGAGCATCTCGGAGTCCGGCTCGGTGGCCAAGCAATTCACGGCGGCGACGGTAGCACTCCTCGCAGTGCGCGGCCGGCTCTCGCTCGACGACGACATTCGAAAGTACCTGCCCGAGGTTCCGGACTTCGGGAAGACCATCACCATCCGTCATATCCTGACGCACACGAGCGGCCTCCGCGACCAGTGGGCGCTGCTGGGCCTGATCGGCCGGCCGCCGGGCTCCGAGGTGCACACGGTCGACCAGATCCTCTACCTCGTCTCCCGCCAGCGCCGGCTCAACTTCGACCCGGGCTCCGCCTATCTCTACAGCAACACCGGCTATGTGCTGGCCGGGATCATCGT
>JBDTOH010000522.1:0-4317 GCA_039933355.1 Gemmatimonadota bacterium
GATTCAACCACAACGACATGGCCGGCCTCGAGCGCAAGCTCGCGAAGGACCCGACGACGGTCGGTAAGATGGTCATCGTCGACGGTGTCTACTCGATGGAAGGGGACATCGCCGATCTCGTCTCCCTGGTTCGGATCTGCAAGCAATACGGCGCCGCACTGGCGGTCGATGACGCTCACTCGATCGGCGTTCTCGGTCCGATGGGCGACGGAACGGCCGCGCACCTTGGCTTGTCCGATGAGGTCGATATCATCGCCGGAACGTTCTCCAAGTCGCTCGCGTCGATCGGCGGGTTCGTAGCGGCTTCGCGCCAGATCATCAATTTTCTCCGGCATCACAGCCGGCCCCTCATCTTCACCGCCGCTCTCCCGCCTTCCAACACTGCCGGCGTGCTCGCAGCGCTCGAGGTCTTGCAGACCGAGCCGCATCGCCGCGCGCAGTTGTGGAAGAACACTCGCCACTTGGCCGAAGGCTTCCGGAGCCTCGGCTTTGAGACTGGGCCGTCGGAGACGCCGATCATTCCGATCCTGATCGGACCCCTCGACAAGACGCTGCTCATGTGGCGGAAAGTGTTCGACGCGGGTGTGTTCACGAACCCGGTTGTGCCTCCGGCCGTGCCGCCCTCGCAATGCCGGCTCCGGACCAGTCTGATGGCGACACATACGCCGGACCAGATCGACTTCTGCCTCGAGACCGTCGGGAAGATCGGTAAAGAGCTGGGCGTCATCTGAGCGCGACCGTCGCCGTCCGCCCCGCGCGCACTCCCGGGGACATCAAGCGATTCATCGACGTTGCCTACCGACTCAACGCGCGGGACCCGAACTGGGTCCCGCCGTTGCGTCGGGACATGGACGTCCTGCTGTCCCGAACGAAGAACCCGTTCTTCGAGCATGCGGACGCTGAATATTTCATCGCCGAGCGGGACGGTGAGCCGGTCGGCCGGGTTGCGGCGATCGCCAATCGGCTCCACAACGAGACCCACAGGGACAAGGTCGGGTTCTTTGGTTTCTTCGAGACGATCGACGATCTCGACGTGGCCCGGGCGCTCCTCGACGCGGTCGGTGCGTGGCTCCGGTCTCGCAGCTTCGATACGATGCGAGGGCCTGCGTCCTTCTCCGTCAACGACGAGTGCGGCCTCCTGGTGGACGGCTTCGACCTGCCTAACACGATCATGATGCCGCACAATCCCCGCTACTACGTCGGGCTGCTCGAGGCGGCCGGGTTCGTCACGGCCAAAGGGTTGCTGGCGTACGAGGGTGGCCACGCCGAGCACTACGCCATCCCTCCGGAGCGGATCGAACGTTCGGTAGGCATCGGGCTCAAGCGCTACGGCGTGACGCTCCGCCCCCTCGATTTGAAGGATTTCCGGGGCGAAGTCGACAAGGTCAAGGTGCTCTACAACCGGTGCTGGGAGAATAACTGGGGCGCAATCCCGATGACCGATCATGAGATCGATCACCTCGCCGCTCAGTTCAAGCCGGTCATCAATGCCAACCTCGTCCCGTTCGCGGAGATCGACGGCGAGCCCGTAGGGTTTGGCCTGGCGCTCCCGGATTTCAATCAGGTCCTCAAGAACAACAAGCAGGGGCGGATGCTGCCGGCCGCGCTGCAGCTCCTCTGGGCACTCAAGACCAAGAAGATCCGCCGAGCCCGGATTCTGCTGTTAGGCGTCGTGCCCGAGCATCGCGGGAAGGGCATCGACGCGATGCTGTACCATTGGATTTGGACCAAGGCCGGCGCCGACGGCATGTACTGGGGCGAAGCGGGCTGGATCCTCGAAGATAATCCCGTCATGATCGCGGGACTCCTCAAGATGGGCTTTCACCACTATAAGACATATCGGATGGTCGAGCGGCCACTATGAAGGCGTTGGTCACAGGCGGCACCGGATTCGTCGGCGGCCACCTGATCCAAGCCCTCCTGGCCCGCGGGGATGCGGTCACCGCCCTGGTTCGTTCCCCAGGCAAGGCGGCGTCACTGGGCCGGCGCGGGGTGACCCTCGTCGCCGGTGACCTTCACGACCCGAATGCTCTGCGGCAAGCGACCCGAAACCAGGACGTCGTCTATCATGTCGCCGGGCTCATCGCCGCCCGCAGCGAGACGGAATTCCTGGCCACCAATCGCGACGGAGCCGGCGCGGTCCTGGAAGCAGCCACGATCGAAGGAGCCCGGCGATTCTTGCTCGTGTCGTCGGTTGCTGCAGCCGGCCCTTCGTCGGTGGACCGGCCCCTCACCGGGACCGAGCCGCCCCGACCGGTCACCGAGTACGGCCGGAGCAAGCTCGCGGGCGAGAACGTGGTGCGGGCCGGGACGCTCCCGTGGACGATCGTCCGCCCACCGGTGGTCTACGGGCCGGGGGACCGGGAGACGTTTCGGCTGTTTCGGGCGGTGACGTTAGGCGCTGGTCCGGTCTTTGGGCGCGGCGCTCAGCAGCTGAGCGTGGTGTACGGCCCCGACCTGGCGGAGGCCCTCATCGCCGCGGCGACCAGTCCCGCAACGGTCGGAGGAACGTTCTACGCGGCTCATCCGGAGATCGTCACCAGCCGATCGCTTCTCGAAGGGATTGCCGCCGCCGACGGACGCAGGGTCCGAATCCTCCCCCTGCCCCATGCGCTCGGCCGGCTCGCGCTCGCCCTGACCGAGACGGTCGCGCGGGTTCGCAACCGGGCCACCGTGCTCAACCGGGACAAGGCACACGAATTCTTCGCAGCGGCTTGGACCGTCGATCCCACTCCGCTGACGACGGCGACCGGATGGCGGGCCGAGTTCGACTTGGCCCGCGGGGCGCGGGATACATTCGCCTGGTATCGGGCTCACGGGTGGCTCTGACGATCCCGGTGGACCGCGCCGTGCTCGGTTACGCCGCCGCCGTCGTGATCATCAGTCTCTGCCGGGCCGCCGAGAACCACGGCAACCTCTACGTCGCAGCCGCGCATCTTGGCCTGTTTCCGCTGATCTGGCTGGTGCGCCGTGAACCGGTTGGCCCCGTCGGTCGCTTGCTCGGGGAGATCTACCCGATTCTGCTCTTGGTGGGACTCTACAGCGCGCTCGACGTCATCAACGCGACGAAGATCGGGACCACGTACGATGACGTAGTTCGAGGCTGGGAACGCGGGCTCTTTGGGGGTGAGCCCGCACGCGACTGGTGGCGAAGCGCTCCGAGTCAATTCTGGTCGACGATTCTTCACGCCGCCTATTTCAGCTTCTACTTGATTGTTCCGATTCCACTGGTCGCTTTCGGGTTTCGTCGCCGGCTACCCGAGCTGCGACGATCGGTCCTGATCCTGTTCGTGACGTTCGCGATCTGCTATCTCACGTTCATGGTGTTCCCGGTTGCCGGCCCCTATTACGAGTACCCGAGGCCGACCGGGACGTTCGTCGACAATGGGCCTGCTCGCCTGGTCTACGCCACGCTCGCCGGTGGGTCGTCGTACGGTGCGGCCTTCCCATCGTCGCATGTCGCCGGAACGGTTGCGGCAGCCGCCGCCGCCTGGTTGGGCGACCGCCGGCTTGGCGCGCTACTCGCTGTTCCGGTGGTGCTCACGCTGGTCGGCGTGGTGTACTGCCAAATGCACTACGCGGTGGATGCGATCGCCGGTACCGTCGTGGCAGTGTCCGTGGCGATCGCGCTCCGCAACGCGGCCTGAGCCGACGAGCCGGCCCGGGCCAGCTCGTCGGTCTCTACCTCCAGTCGTACCGTTCGAGCCAGCTCGCGTCGTTGTCGTCGATCTCCCGCGCGTAGACGCCGTTCTTGCCTACCGCTACCAGCCGCCGGCCCACAGGCAACGTCACTCGCATCGCGAGCTCGCCGGTCGGGCTGAAAACGTCAAAAACACGCGCGGCGCCCTTGGGCACCGATCGTTCGATCCAGAGCGACCCATCAGGTGCCGCGGCGGTCGTGCCCGTCAACGGAGGCTTGGAGGCGGGCCACTCGAGGTCGTCCAGCTTCGGCGCGTCATCATCGTTGCCTCGCCCGCGAGAAAACGCCATCGAGACTTCGCCGTTGCGATTCTGGACTTGAACCGAAAGGCCGTTCGTCGCTTGATCGGCGACCCATTCCTCCTTCTCGGCGCGGCCAATCGTCACCGGCTTCACCGGGATCGGTCTGCCCTTGCTGAGCTGTCGGGAGGGGCTGACCCAGTCCACCCGGTATTCGGGCGCTCTCAGCAACGCCACTCTGCCATCGGCCGTCGCGGCCCATCCGTCCTGAAGAGGGTACGGCCGGGCCCGTTGGCTGACGCTGCGGTTGTTGGGCCCGCCCGATGACTTCGTTACCATCACGGGGAGTTTAACCCGCCCGATGGTGTCGATCGCCTT
>JBDTOH010000523.1:0-4299 GCA_039933355.1 Gemmatimonadota bacterium
ACATTCTCGAAGCCCAAGCGCCGAGCGTGCTCGGATTGCTCCGAGGAATCGGGGAAGAGCAGTCGCTCCACCGTTATGCGGCCGGGAAGTGGAGCCTCCGAGACCTCCTGAATCATCTGAACGACACCGAGCGGCTCTTCGTGTCTCGGGCCATGTGGTTTGCGCGCGGGTTCGAGAGCCCGCTCCCGAGCTTCGACCAAGATGTGGCCGTCACGGGCGCCGCGGCGGACCGCCGGTCATGGTCGGGGCTGGTGGAGGAGTTCGGCGCGGTCCGCGCCTCGACCGTGGGCTTCTTTCGCGGGCTTCCCTCCGAAGCATGGGGGCGGCGCGGAATCGCGAGCGGCAACCCGTTCACGGTGCGGGCGCTGGCTTTCATCGCCGCGGGGCATGTCGCTCACCACGTGAAGGTCGTCCGAGAGCGGTATCTGCCGGCGTGACGGTGGAGGGGTTCGGATACTGAGGAGGCGACTCATCAGGGTCAGGCAATCGAAGACGGACACGCCGGGAGTGATCACCCTGACGATCGCGACGTGCTGCAATGGAGGCCGCGCCATTCTTCGTCGGGCTCTCCTGATCATCATGACACGTGCAAGCCCGGGACGCGCGGGTTAGCTCTCCACCAAACCGAGCATAGCCGGGTTGTACCGCTCACCCGTCGCGGAGCCCTTCGGTGCCGCCTGATCGATGCGAGCGAGGTCCTCGGCGCTCAGCCGGAGATCGACCGCTCCGGCGTTCTCTTCCAGACGCTCGATGCTGCTCGTGCCGGGGATCGGGATGACATCGTCGTGGGTCAGCAACCACGCCAGGGCGAGCTGGGCCGGCGTGCAGCCCTTCTCCTTCGCAACGGCTCGCACACCGTCGGCAAGGGCGACGTTTCGGGTGAAGTTCTCACCCTGAAACCGCGGGTTGCCGCGGCGCCAGTCGTTAGGTGCCAGGTCGTCGAGCGTCCGGAACCGGCTTCCCAGGAAACCGCGGCCGAGCGGACTATACGCGACGAGCGCGATACCGAGCTCGCGGAGCGCGGACAGCAGGCCACCTTCAGGATCGCGGCTGAACAGCGAGAACTCGGTCTGCACCGCTGCCAACGGATGCACGCCATGCGCGCGCCGGATCGTGGCGGGCGACGCCTCCGACAAGCCCAGGTGGCGGACCTTCCCCTGCCGCACGAGCTCTCCCATCGCGCCGACCGTCTCCTCGATCGGGACGGCCGGATCGACGCGGTGGAGGTAGTAGAGGTCGATGTGGTCTACGCCCAGACGCTGCAAGGACGCGTCGCAGGCTTCACGCACGTGCGTAGGACTGCCGTCGATACCTCCGGCTGCAAACCCGAACTTCGTCGCCAGCACGGCCTTCTCGCGCCGCCCCTGCAGCGCCTTCCCCACTTGGATCTCGGACGCGCCGTAGATGTCTGCGGTGTCGAGGAACGTGATCCCAATATCCATGGAGCGATGGATGAGGCGCACCGCAGCGTCGTCGTCCTGCACGCTGCTCGTGTAGGCCTCGGCGATACCGACGCTCATGCAGCCGAGACCGAGCGCGGAGACGGTGGGGCCGGAACGGCCGAGCCTTCGAGATTGCATGCTGAAGTCCTGATGATGAGTGCGGGTCGCGGTCGGCCCTCAATGTATCACGGTGTAACGCCGCGCGCGCCCGTTGTGGGACGGTACCGAAGGAGGGCCTGGTCGATTTCTGCCTCGTGGCCGGTCACGGGCTTCCACTGGGGAGCGTTCCCGACCCGCGGCATTGGCGGCTCGGAGCTCCTGGTCTTCGGGGGCTGCGCGCACGCGTCACTCGATGAAAAAGTCGAGGAGCTCAACCCGCAGACCCTGGCGTTCCTGCGGCGGATTATCGGCTGACACGCCACGGGCTCGATGTGCGTCCATGATCCGCCGAACAAGGGTTTGTCCCAACTTGAGTTCGGCCACCCCGGCCGTACGTTTCCTCCCTCGAGCGACCGCCTTCGTGCTCGAACGGAGAACGGCGGGGGTCACGCGGGAGCGGGGGCGGAATTCATCGGAGAAGCGGAGCGAGCTATGACGTGGACTGACGAGGAAGAGAATATACTCAGCATGGCCGACGGCGATCGGTCGCGAGAGAATTGGAGCTATGGGCGTGAGGTCGTCTGCTGCATTTGCTTCTTGTTCCTTGCCATCTGGTCGCTTCGATCCGGTTTCAGCCTGGAGTTTACGCTCTACGCGATGCTGTTCGCGTTCTCCGCTGAAGTGGCGAGGTTGTTGAGGTTCAAACAGCGGAGCCTCTCTCTGGTCAAGAAGCTGAAGGAGAGCGGTGGATTGACGCGGAGCTTCTAGGGCGCGCGGCCTGCGCGGTCCCATTGGGCTCCGGTGAGCCGGACCCGGAACACCGCCGCGGTTTCCGCTGAGACCAGCAGGAGCTCGTGAGCCGCGGGTCTCAGCGCGAGCCGCCACACATCGGAAACGTTAGGAACCCTGAATCGCCGTTCGACCTCGCCGGTGGCCCCAAGCCTCAAGACGACCGCCGCCTCCCCGGGCGGCATGTTGAGCAGGAGCCAGAGCCTGCCTCGGGTTTGAGATCGGCCATGTATAGGAGAGGGTACACCCGACGACCGGCGCTGTCCTCTCGATTCCGGGCGATGTACCGCTGCCGAATCCCGGCGAGAGCGGGGTCGGCGATGCGAGTGCGTCCGAGGGACCGGCCGCCGGGCCCCAACCGCTCGACCATTGGCTCGGTGGTGAAGGCGAGCCAGACAACGGAATCGGAGCCGAGCGAAGTGAGGACGCCGTTGCGATAGTAGTCGGGCACTTCGCCGCGGAGGGCCGCCGCCCGGTACGGACCCAGCCGGTACACCGGATCGTAGGGAACGAGCGGGACGCCGATCCCGTAGGAGGAGAGACTGTTAGGCCCATAGAGACGCGCCAAAGTGCTGTCCGCGCCGTTCGTCGGCAGGATGAAGCCACCGTCCGGATTGAGAGCGAGCCGTCCGCTCAGGGCGGCAGCCGGCGCCGGCCGGCTGGGTAAGGGCTCGCCCGAGCGGAGATAGAACTCGAATCGGCCGTTGCCGACGTTCGCGGTAATCACTGTATCACCACGGACGGCGAGGCCAATCGGAATTCGGAGCTCACCGGGCCCGCTGCCCGGGCGTCCAATCTCGCGGAGCGTCCGGCTTCCCGTGCTGTCCAGCGCAAGGATGCTCGGCCGGCTGTAGTCGAGGATGAGGAGGGAGCCGTCGGACATGACGACCATGTCGGCCGGCTTGCCGAGGAGCTGGGATTCGGGGGTGACGAGGGTGTCGGCGGGGAGATCGTCGTCATGCGCCGCTTTGGTAGCCCGCGGGTCTTGGCAGGCCGCGACCGCCATTGATAGAACGAGAACGGAACGACGAGGGACGTTCGCGCTCATGGGTCTCCCCGATCCGGGGCGTCATTGGCTTCCGGACAACGTCGAAATGAAAAGGTACTCGGTTCGGTCCTCGAGGATATCGACGCGGTCAAAGCCTGCTGCGAACGGAAGGGACGTTGACGATGACGTGGGACACTCTCGAGGGAGACCTGTCGTGTGATGACGTCGAGTCAGTTGGACGTTGCGGTGGCAATTCGAGCTGACCTGGGCGCGCTCGCCGGCTACCACTTGCCCGCGCTCACGGACGACGCCTGTCTCTGGGAGCAGAGGCCCGGCAGCTGGACCGTTAGGCGTCGGCGGACGGGCACTGGCGCCCGGCTGGTCCGACCTGGAGCCCGATCCCGCGCCGCCGGTCACAATTGGCTGGTACGGATGGCATGTGATCTGGTGGTGGTCGGGAGCGCTTGCCGCCGTTCGCAATGAGACGCCTACCCCTCGCGAGCAGGTGTTCTGCCCGGGGAGCGGGGCGCGGTCAACCGCCGGCTCGAAACCCAGTCCACGGAATGAACCGCCGTCCTGGCGTCGCTCAGCGACGGGGACCTGGACCGCCTGCTCGCCTATCCGTGGCCCGAGCCGCGTCCGCTCAGCCACACGCTCGCCTGGGTCAACAGCGAGCTGATGAAGAACGTCGCGGAGATCGGGTGTATCCGGCACCTCTACGAGGTGTCACGCCGCAAGGTCTGAGCGGCGGGCGTCGCAAACTCGCTCGTGCCGCAATCATCTAGGCCGGAGGGCGAGGAGGATACAACGGATTCGGATGGATACATCGGATCGCTCCGGTGTGCAGATCGGCAAACGGAGCCAAGAAAAACGAGGAATGGAACGAAAAACTGATTGCATTGGCCCGTGCTCAGGCCCGACAGACGAAGGCCCCGCACGGCAGCGATCGATCCGATGTATCCCCCCAAATCCGTTGTATCG
>JBDTOH010000524.1:0-4295 GCA_039933355.1 Gemmatimonadota bacterium
GCTCGCCGCTGGCGGCGTGGAAGAGCCAGAAGAAGATTCCCCGGCCGGCGCACGGAATGCAGGCTCGAGAGCCGGCACCGGAGCATTCCGCCGAAGGACCGGGCGCTCCGAAGCTGGTCGCGGGCCTCCTGGCTCCGCCCGCGCTCACGTGGAGCTGATCCCTCGCGGCATCTAAACCGCGCATGAGCGCGGGACGCGGCCATCGTTGGGGATAGCGTGGCCGACACAGCCACGCTTCCCCACACTGGTCGAATCGCGCCGCGGCCCGAGATGATGCGGGCGTTCGACCGCAGTGATGCACAATCGGATCTCCTCATTCCCCTCTCGCGGCTGCTCCGGTGAGCTCTGAGGATGTGTTATTGCCTCTGGCGGACCCGATTCGAGGCAAATGGAGCGGGGATCATAGAATGCGGTCTCCTCCACAGAACCGCCGGCGCCGGGCGCGGCGGCCGGCAATTCGTGGCGTTCCAGCTCAAAGGACCGAAGGGCTGATCAAGGGGGCCGGCTGAGACTGGATTCCTCATCGCTTGACATGTTCTACTTGGTGATACAAAGTTCTTGACGTAAATCCGATCACCCACCGCCCTCGCCCGAGATGCTGAGCCTCGAATGGCCCGAACGCCGTTGCTCCGTCGCGTCTTCAAGGGGTTCGCCGCAGTGGCGGTGCTGGGCGTCCTCGGCATCGGCGCGCTGTTCGTGTTCCTCTGGATCGAGCACCGGTCCCTAGTCACACTGCCGACACCTACGGGAACCTTCGCGGTCGGGCGATCGGTTCAGGATTGGACGGACGCCAAGGCGGTGGACACGCTGGCGCCGGTTCCGGGAACCAAGCGCGAGCTCCTCGTCTGGATCTGGTACCCGGCGGAGGCCGGGACATCGACGGTGATGGACGACTACCTCCCGGCTCTGCTCCGGCCGAGGGCTGGGGGCTCCGGCGGTGGGAACATCTGGACGCTGCTCACGCGAGACGTCTCGAAGGTTCGCGGGCACAGTGCTTCCGACCCCGCGGTGTCGGGGCAGCACCGCGCGTATCCGGTGCTCATCATGCGAGGGGGCGCTTCGGCCCCGGTGCTCACCTACTCGACGCTCGCCGAGGATTTGGCGAGCCATGGATACGTGGTGGTGGGCTTCGATGCGCCGTATCGCACGACGCGGGTCGTGTTCCCCGACGGCCGGATGATGGGGAGGACGGAGCAGAACAACCCGGAGACCTGTATGGTTCCCGATCGGGCACAAACGGAGCGGTGTGCGAGCCGGGTCATGACGGCGTGGACCGGGGACATCGGCTTCGTGCTCGATCGCCTCGCGGAGGTCAACGCGGCGGACTCGTCGGGACGATTCACCGGACGGCTCGACATGACCCGCGTCGGGGTGTTCGGGCACTCGCTCGGTGGAGCGGTCGCCGCGCAGTTCTGCCACGAGGATTCCCG
Source organism: Gemmatimonadota bacterium (assembly GCA_039933355.1). Lineage (GTDB taxonomy): Bacteria > Gemmatimonadota > Gemmatimonadetes > Gemmatimonadales > GWC2-71-9 > SHZU01. The sequence goes on from JBDTOH010000524.1 coordinate 1,431, forward strand.
GTGCAAGGCGGGCATCGACATCGACGGCGCCCCCCACGGCAGCGTGATTCAAGCCGGGCTCGGTCAGCCGTTCATGTTCCTCCTCAGCGACCACGGCGACGAGCACGACTCGTCGAGCGCTGAGATCCTCGCGGACATCCAATCCATTTATGATCGGATCCCTCCGGACCGGAGGGTACGGGTCGTCATTCGCGGGGCGTTTCACTACACGTTCAGCGACGATGGTGCGGTGCTCAAGAGCCGGGTCGTGCGGGGAGTGCTCCGACTCGCGGGGAAGCTCGGCATGGACGGGCGGCGTCAGCTCGAGATCACGGCGTACTGCCTGCGCACGTTCTTCGACGCGTACCTCAAGGGAGTCGGAGAGTCAGGGCCAAGCATTTCTTCTCTCTATCCGGAGATCGAGGCGCTCAAGTGAAGCGCACCGCGGTGCGGGCTGTGTTAGGCGTGGGGCTCCTTTACCTGGTCGTCGGCGTCGGGTTCGGGGCACTCGCCGGCCGGGCCGGATCGAGCGAGGTGCGCGTGGCTTGGCGGTGGGCGGCGTGGGTCGTGAGCGGAATCGCCTTCGAGGCGCACATCAGGTACGAGCAGGTCCGGTTGGGGAGCACGCCGAGGGTCACGGCGTTACACGTCGCGTCGGCCGCGGGGTTAGGAGCGTTCGGGCTCGGGGCCCTGGCGAACGTGCATGCGCAGGCTGTCTCGCCGGAGCGACATTCGCTGATGCTTGCGCTCTCGCTTGTGATCTGGCCGCTCATGACAATGGTGCCAGCGTTTGTAGTCGCGTTGGTTGTGGCTACTCTTTTTGCTCGAGCGCGGCGGAGCGTCTAGGCCGGCCGAGTTACTCGACGGGTTGGCTGTCGCTGTTCGTCCCTGATATCAGGATCGGCCCCAAACCTGGGCTGTCCGGTCGGCGCCTCGATTCGGTGTCGGTACACTACGACGGTAGCACAATCCCGACACATTGTCCGCTGGAGGTGGCTGATGGCTTTCGCCGCGCTCGACGCTGCTCGACGCGACTGGTCCTACGCCCTCCGCGCCCTCCGCCGGACCCCCGGCTTTACGGTCGGGGCCGTGCTGATTCTCGGGTTAGGGATCGGGATGACGACGGCCATGCTCTCCGTCTTCAACTCGGCCCTGCTCCAGAAGCTTCCCGTGCGGGAGCAGGACCGCCTGGTGGTGCTTTGGCCGGTCGGCAAGGGCGGCACCGAAGTCCCGTTCGACTCCGCCGGGTACGAGACGCTCCGGGGCAACAGCCACACCATGGAGGGTCTGGCCGGCTTCGCGCATTGGGGCGCGACCGAGAGCGCGATCAGCGACGGGGACCAGCCGCTCCATGTCCGGCAGGCGCTCGTGACCGGGAATTTCTTTTCCGTCCTCGGGGCCGCCCCGGTCCTCGGGCGGCTGCTCCAGCCGTCGGACGACGGCAAGGGTACGTCCCACGTCATGGTGATCAGCTACAGCTTGTGGCAGAGCCGATTTCACGGAGATAGATCAGTCATCGGAAAGCAGCTGAGCTGGCGCTCGGCCGGGTGGAGCTACACGATCGTGGGCGTCGCGCCGCCGGGGCTCGACTACCCCATCGGCACCGACTATTGGGCGCCGGCCTGGGCCGGGATGTGGTTCGACATGGTGGGCCGGCTCAAACCGGGCGCCACGCCCGCGGCCGCGCAGGCGGAGCTGGCCGACGCCGTCAAACGCAAGCAGGAAGAGACTGGGACCCCCCTGCTCGCCGGCGCGTTCGCCCGGCCGCTCACCGAGGCCATTTACGGCGACATTCGGCCGGCGATGCTCGTCATGACGGCCGCTGCCGGACTCCTTCTCCTCATCGCGTGCACGAACGTCGGGAACCTGCTCCTGCTCCGGGCCGCGGGTCGGGTGCGTGAGATTGCGGTTCGGCGCGCGCTCGGCGCCTCACGCTCGGACATCTTCCGCCAATTCCTCGCCGAGAGCACCGTGCTCGGCCTCCTCGGCGGCGCGTTGGGGCTTGGCATTGCTTCGGGGCTGCTTCGGCTCTTCACGGCGATAGCGCCTCAAGGCTTTCCTCGTGCGGACATGATCCGGGTCGCCGGGATGCCGCTGGTGGTTGGGATCGCCGTCACGCTCGCGACCGTGATTCTCACGGGGCTGGCGCCGCTGATGAGTGCGGGCCGAGCGGACGTGGATGCTCCATTGCTCCGGCTCGACAGCCGAGCGGGCACGGAGAGCCGAGGGCGCCGGAGGGTTCGGCAGGCGCTGGTGGCCGGGCAGGTCGCGCTCGCGCTGGTCGTGCTCGCCGGAGCCAGCCTGCTCACCAGAAGCTTGATCCGGCTGGAACGGCTGCCGTTAGGCCTGACGCCCGATCGCTTCACCATAGTGCAGCTCATTCCGCCGGTATTGACCGATACCTCATACGTGCCGTGGATCGCCGAGCTCGACCGGCTTCTCCCGGCGATCCGGTCGTTGCCGGGTGTGGTGGGCGTCACTCCGATCCTGGCGCCGCCGTTTACCGGATCCAACACGTTCACCGGCGTGCTCGAAGTGGAGGGCCGTCCGGAGCCACCGGGCGAATCGAGCCCGAGGATCTCTTTCGATGCCGTGGGCGCGGATTTCTTCCGAGCGTTCGATCTCCCGCTGCTTCGCGGCCGCGGGTTCACCGATGCGGATCGGATCGGAACGCCGCTCGTTGCGGTCGTCACGAATGCCATCGCGCGGCGGTCGTGGCCGGGGGAGGACCCGATCGGCAAACGGGTTCGGTTCCTCGGGGAGGCGGGCGATCAGACTTGGCGCACGGTGATCGGGGTATCCGAGGACGTTCACTTCCGTGAGTTCCGGACGGCGACACCGATGATGTTTGTCGAATACCATCAGATGTCGTTCTGGCAAGGCACG
>JBDTOH010000525.1:0-4292 GCA_039933355.1 Gemmatimonadota bacterium
CGGAGCACGGGCTCTCGACCTAGCCGGCCGCTATCTGCTGCCGGGGTTCATCGAGATGCATGGCCATCTCGCGATCGCCGCCTGGGAGATCGACTCGAGCGGCCCCAAGCGGGTGCTGCGCTATCCCTACGACGAGGTCGCGACGCTGGAGCTAACCCGCTCCCAGCTCGCGTTCGGGATCACCACAGTACGCAATCCCGCGGGTCCCACCAAGGAGACAGTCTCGCTTCGCAACCGGGTCCGCTTCGGCGAGCTGGTCGGGCCGCGCATCATAATGGCGGGCGCGCCGCTCGATCGGCCCGGACCCAACACGGCGATGGACGCCGTCACGACGGAGGCCGAGGTGCGGGCGGCGGTGGCGAAGCAGGCGGCGGCGGGCGTCGATTTCATCAAGCTCTATTCGACCCCTCGACTCGGCCCAGGTGCGCTGGGCCGTGGATGAAGCTCACAAGCACGGCATTCCCGCGATGGGTCACCTCTGGATGACGTCGTGGACCGACGCGGCGAACGCCGGCATCGACGGGATCACCCACATCATCGTATACCTAACGCCGACGTGATCCGGATGGCGACGCGGAACGGGGCGATGGCGCTCGGGAGGATATCGGAGCTCGGCACCGTGGAGGTCGGGAAGCGGGCCGATCTGGTCGTGCTCGACGCGGATCCGATCGCGGACATCAAGAACACGCGGCGGATTGCGTGGGTGATTCAGGCTGGAAGGCCGGCGCGGCCTGAGGCATATCTGCCTGATCGGCTGCGGCATAGGAAGTGAGGGTCCAGGGCCTGTGGTGCCGGGGACGTTCGCCCTCTATGTTGAGTGAGCGGCGCCGTTCGGCAAGTCTCAGGAGGTACGATGAGGGCTGTGCTCTTGATCGCGGGCTTGTGTGGTCTCGCCTCACAAGCGTTGTCCGCGCAGCTGGTCCGACAGCGAGACCCCGAACCCCTCGAGCGCCCCAAACCAATCGCCACAATTGGAAGCGCCTCGCTCCGCGAGGCGCTCACCCAGTTGCAAGGGGTGCTCACGGCCCGCGGCTTCACGACCGTCTCCGTGGACTGGGACCGCGGCGAGATCTCGGCCATCAAGCGGGACGCGCCGGGAAGCGAGAAGTCCGACCACATCCTGCTCTGGCTGGAGCGGGACCCGGTCAAGCCGGCCGAGCGGGCACTGGTCCACTTCCAGTGGGGCCGGTTCGAGCCGTTCTTCGGCTCCACGGAAGGACCGGTTCGGGTTAAAGCCTGGCCCGAAGAGCTGGCTCGCGGGGTGGCCGTGCAGGACAGCCTCGTCGCGTTCGCCGTATCCCGACCGTGACCCGCCTACCCAAACCCCGGGAACTCATGACGCCGAACACCGTGCGGGCGATCATCGCGATCGCGATGGTCTTCGTGTTCATCGGCCTAACGGCAGTGATGGCGCTCTTCCCGCTGTTCTCCTCGAAGAACGTCGAGATCAAGGACTACGCCGACTTCTTCGTCAAGATCGCGAGCGTATACACCGGAATACTCGGCGTGATCGTCGGCTATTACTTCGCGCGGGTCCAAGGCGGGAAACCGCCGCCGGATGGAGCGGCCCGGAAACCGCCCGCCAAGGACGAAGACGCCTAACTGCTCGGAACGGTCCGATCGGTGAGCGTCGGGAGAAACCGCGCCCACGGCCCGACCTCGTCTCGATACTGCTTCGCCATGACGCGCGCGACCTGCGCGACGTGACCGAGGTCATGCACGACCCAGGTCGCCAGCAACTGCCGGAGTGTGACGGGACCGAGCGTGGGGTGCTCACCGGGGAGATCGAGCTCCGCGGGCGTGAGGTTCCAGGAGCGAAGAAGCCCGACGTTCCGAGCCCGGAGCTCAGCGAATTCATCCAACAGCGAGTCGAGCGATCGGCCGCGGTTCCGCGCCAGGTGACGGAAGCGATCGTACGGCGCAAAGCGGAGGTCAGGCCCCCGGCCGAGGATGGTGCGGGCCCTCGGGATCCAATCGGTCTCCTCACCATCGATCAAGTGCCCGACGACATCGAACGGGCTGAACGTCTCGGCACCCTCGTCCGCCCGAATCCAAGGCTCGCTCAAGCCCTCGAGCAGCGCACGCAACGTGGCCGGGGAACGCTGAAGCACCTCCGCCGATCGGTCGAGATCAAACTCCACAGTTCCCTCACGTAGCCGCAGGCACCATTTCCGGCTTCCTACTTCCGATGTCCGAGTCGTCTAAGCCGGCGTAGAGATCCGTTCCAGCACCTGCTCCACGAGCTCCGGATTGTCCGGGCCGACGAAGCGCGCGAGGTCGGCTTGGGACACGACGCCGATGACATGGTCGTCGGCATCGATCACCGGGAGGCGGCGGACCTGACTGGTTTCCATCTTCTGGGCGATTTCACTCAGGTCCGCGCTGGACCGCACGGTCGTGAGACTTTCTGTCGTCATGTGAGTCTCGACCAGGCACGTCTTCGTGTCGTGATTCTTGGCCGTGCAGCGGATCACGATGTCACGGTCGGTCAGCACGCCGACCAGGCGGTTCTCGTCCTGCTCATCCACGACGGGAAGCATGCCGACGTCGGAGGACGCCATGATCTTCGCGGCGTGGCCGATCGTGTCGGCTCGCCGGATAACAGTGGGACTGGATGTCATGAGCCCTTTGGCGTTCATCGGTTCCACTCCTTGGGATAGACGACTAGGCGAGCGACAAGGTCCAACCACGGGTGACGTTTCAGCGTGGCTCGGCGTGACAGGTCTCGGGGAGCCCCTTCAGTCCGATAGCACCTCGAACGCATGGGTCCCGCTATTCTGACGAAAAGCCCGGATTGCACCAGAGCACGCTGAGTGGCTCGATGGCCCGGGCCGCGATCGCGAGCGTGCGGCCTACATCTCCCGAACCCAACACGCCGATCTTTCGCATGATGTTCTCGCAGTGCTCACCCACTTGATCGTGACGCCGCCCTGAGCGGCGGTGGCGAGCGCGACGTGGAACAGCCGCACCGGAATTCGGGGCTTTCCGGGCGAATCACTTCGCGCAGAGACCCTTCGGCACCCAGTCCGGCGCCGGCGTCGAGCGGGGTTGCGCCGAGTCCTGGAGAATGAGCACGAGCGACCGGCGAGTTACGGTGCCGGTTCCGGTGAGCATCATGGGCAATCCGCCCGCCACAGTCATGCCGGGGCCGCCGGCGCGCTGGACAATGTGGCCTTCGGGCGTCTCGAGGCACTGCTCACCCTCGAGCGCGTACCACGCTTCCGCTCCAGGATGCCGATGCACGACCGAACGCATCCCCGGCTCAAAGACGCCCTCCATATATACTGCCGCGTAGGCGGGAGCGTTGACCAAGGGCAGGGGGCCGATGCGGACGACCCGTTTCCCGCTCTGGGGCTTCCACCGCTCGGGCGCGATGGTGAAGAGCCAGATCCGTCCGAGCGACTCGACCACGGTCCCGCGGGGTCCTTTCGCCGCTTCGGCCGCCGCTTTGTTAGGGTAGGCGCCGATGTGCCAGTAGAGCGCGGTATCGGTGGGGAGCGGTCCCAACTCCTCTCGTGCGGTGATGAAGCAACCGAGGGCACGGCCGGCGCGCTCGGCCACGGGGACGCAGGTACCGTCGGTCTGGGCGGCAAGTTCTCCGGCGCTCGCCGCCAAGACGGCGATGAGCATGACGAGACTTCGCTGCGACAATGACCAAGCGTTCATGAGACGACTCTCCAGGATTGCGTGAGCGGTCTCTTAAGAAGGGGCCGGGAGGGGTGCCGGGCAAGCATCGAGGCTGGAGGGTGGACGGATGAGGCGGATTTGGGGGGATACATCGGATCGTGTCGGGGTGCCGATTGGACCGGGAGGCGGTACGAAGAAATACCAAGGAGAACAAGAGTAGACGCACAACAAGAAATAGCGGGTAGCGCTCGAGCAAGTACATTTCAAACGAGACAACCTGGCGTAGATGGGCAAGGTCGAACATCCGCGATCGATCAGATGCTGTCCTTGGGATCGCCGTCTTGACGGACGCGGACCTCCGAGCGCCGCCGAGCAACTTCGTGATAGCCGGGCAATCCCTCGGGGAGTACATACCCGCGCTATGCGCCTGATCCTCTGCCTGCTGATCCTGTGGACCTCAGCGTTGCCGGCTCAAACAGCCTCTCCGCAAGCGTGCTGGGTCTATCAGACGCCGGACGCCCGCTTCCGGCTCGAAGTCGTGGCGAGCGGGCTCCACGTTCCCGTGAGTCTCGCGTTTCTGCCTGATCGCACCCACGCCCTCCTCGCCGAGCGGCCGACCGGACGGTTGAGCCTTCTCGATCTTAACACGGGAGCTACCCTGCCGG
>JBDTOH010000526.1:0-4285 GCA_039933355.1 Gemmatimonadota bacterium
TGATTCCGCGACGAATCGCTTCCGCGGAAAGGAACTCGGTGATCAGGATGTCGGCGCCGAGCCCGCGGCAGATCTGCCGGAAGGGAGCTTCGGACACGCCGGCCATCGGCGCCAGAATGAGGGGGACCTGGATCGAGGGGGCGTAAGGTAACTTCATGACCGTAAATTACTTGCGACACGCCGCCGGGCGCAAACCTGCGGCCCGCTTCGAGTTAGCGACGGAACGGGCGTGGGGGGATGACGAGGCTGTCGGAGAAGGTGACCGGCTCAATCCGCGTGAAGGTGAACTCGTACCGATCGGTGCCCTGATGCAGGGTGACGGACCGCGGGACCATATGATCGTTCTGGCGCGTCCACGGGCCAAACACCGCGCGAACGTCCGCGGCTCCGGTACCGTTATGGTTGCGCACCTCGTAGCCGAGCGGAAGATTGGTCACGCCGTCGTAGTAGATCCGAAGCGGCGCGCCGAGGACGTCTCGGCACTTCGCGGCCCAGGACGGAGCGAGATCGAACGCCACGGAATCCTGAAGCCGCTCGAAGACGAGGCGAGTTCGCGGCAGCACTGCGAGCATGAGGAAGTCGTGACCTCGAACAGCGCTGAGCTCGGCCGCGGAGAGCGGGGTAACGGTCGGTGAGCGGCCATCCCACTCCCACGCGCCGCTCGGGCCGATCGCCGCGACGTAGGTCTCGCCTCCCGCGAAGCTCTGCTCGAACCGAAGCCGGCCGTCCCGAGCGGAGATCACCCGAGCACGAAAGGACCGTCGCGGGCCGACCGCGGCCGCCTCGAGCGCGATCGCGTCGATCCGGCTGGCCGAATCGGTCGCAAATACCGCCCGCTCGACGGCTGCGAAACGTTCGTCGGCCCGAGTGCCATCCGGTTGCGACTGGTCCCCGCGGCCGCAGGCCGCTAAGGCGATGACCGCGAGCTGTCCAGCGATTGCCGTCGCACCGTACACGCCCGGATCTTCTCTCGGTGAGCTGTCCGTCGGTTGCCCCATATTGCCCTACGGTCCGCCTCAGGGCTGCGTTTCCCCAAAAACCGCTTTGACGCATTCGCTATCGAGGGCTAGACTTCCCGCGCCATGACATTGCGCGACTTCTTCGAGGCGGCTGCCGTCAATCTCAACCTCGTCGATCCCACGAAAGAGGGATCGATCACCGAGCTCGTGCATACGCTGGCGGTCGATGAGCGGGCGACCAGCACGCTGATCCGGTTGATCATGCGGCGGGAGCAACTGGGATCGACGGGGATCGGGCGCGGCGTCGCGGTACCGCACGCGCGCTCCATGGTCGTGAATCGTCTCCGGATCGCGTTCGGGCGGCACCCCGGCGGGATCGACTACGGCGCGGTGGACGGCAAACCGGTGCACTTCATGTTTCTCCTGATCGCACCTCCGCACGAGGTTTCCAACCAGTACGTCCCTGTGCTCGGCAAGATCGCGCAGTTCGCCCGGGACCCGGACACTCCCGAGCGGCTCCGCCAGGTCGGCACGGCGGAGGAATTCTTCCAGTTGCTCGACTCGAAGGGGGTCTGAGACCGTCCAGGAACGCCGCATTCCCCCTCCGTCCTCGCAATGAACAAGTCATCGCAGCCCCTTGAATCTCATCACAGCGAATCGAGCGGTCCGACGACCCTTTGCAGCGGTTTTCGGCTTTACGGTGTCTCATCGAGGAACACGTTTCGACCGTCGGCTCCCAGAATGCGGGCCGACAAACCACGACATGAGATGCCAATGATCAATTTGAGGCTCGGATTCCGGACCCTCGCGAAGACCCCGTTCGTCACTGGAGTGGCCATCGTTTCGCTGGCGCTCGGGATCGGCGCCAACGTCGCGATCTTCTCACTATTCGACCAGATGTTGCTGGCTCCGCTTCCGGTGGCGCAGCCGGACCAACTGGTGAATCTCGCCGCCGTCGGTCCTAAGCCCGGCTCGCAGTCGTGCAACCGATCCGGTGACTGCGACGCGGTCTTCAGCTATCCGATGTTTCGGGATCTCGAGCGCGCCAAGAGCGGCTTCAGCGGCGTCGCGGCTCACCGCGAGTTCGGTGCGAGCGTGGCGATTCGGGAGAAAACGTCGAGCGTGGCGGCGCTGTTCGTCTCCGGGTCGTACTTCCCCGTGCTCGGCCTCAAACCCGCGCTGGGCCGGCTGTTCACGCCCGCCGACGATCAGACCCTCGGGGGGCACTTCGTCGTGGTGCTCGGCCATTCCTATTGGAAGACCAAGCTCGGATCCGATCCGACGGTTGTGAATCAGACGATGATCGTGAACGGCCAGACGATGACGATCGTGGGGGTCGCGCCGCGCGGGTTCGAGGGAACGACGCTCGGGACCCGGGTGCAGCTATTCGCTCCGATCACCATGCGCGCGGTGCTCAACCCGGGCTTCACGGAGTTCGAAAATCGGCGGAGCTACTGGATCTACGTCTTCGCGAGGCGGAGCTCCGGGGTGTCGCTGGCGCAGGCGGGCGTCGCGATCAACGCCGTCTACCGGCCCATCATCAACGGGGTCGAGGCGGCGCTGCAGAAGGACATGAGCGCCCCCACCATGGCCAAGTTCCGGGCGAAGCAGATCGAGATCGAGGACGGCCGCCGGGGGCAGAGCCAGATGCACGGCCAGATGCGGACGCCGATCCTGATGCTGTTCTCGATTACGGCCATCGTCCTGATCATCGCCTGCGCCAACATCGCCAACCTGTTGCTGGCCCGGGCGGCCAGCCGGGAGATGGAGATCACGGTCCGGATGGCGCTCGGGTCGACTCGCCGGCATCTCCTCGCCCAGCTGCTCACCGAATCGTGTCTCCTCGGCCTGCTCGGCGGTCTTGCGAGCCTCGTGGTCGCCAACCTAACGTTGAGCCTCATGACCGCGCTGTTGCCGGCGGATCTGGGCACCACGCTCCACTTCCAGCTCCAGCTGCCCGCGATCCTCTTTGCCGCGCTCCTGTCGGTCGGGACCGGGATTCTGTTTGGACTGTTCCCGGCGCTCAACAGCACGAAGCCGGGCCTGATCGCCGGGCTTTCGGCGGGCTCGGGCAAACACTCCGGCGCGCGGGGGACCGCCCGGTTCCGAGCTGGGCTGGTGACGGCGCAGATCGCGCTCTCGACCACGCTGCTCATCTCGGCGGGGTTGTTCATCAAGAGCCTTCATAACGTGGCGAGCGTGGACTTGGGGCTCCGGGCCGAGAACCTGCTCACCTTCGGGATCTCGCCCCGCACGAACGGCTACCAGGCCGCGCGCTCCGCCGCGCTGTTCTCCCGGGTGGAGGAAGAGCTGGCCGCGCTCCCGGGGGTCACCGGCGTGACGGACGCCCTGGTCCCGCTCCTAACGGGCGAAAGCTGGGGCACCGACGTGGAGGTCGAAGGCTTCAAGGGCGGTCCGGATGTCGATCAGAACGTGCGGTTCAACGAGGTCGGCGCGGGCTACTTCCGCACGCTCGAGATCCCGATTCTATCGGGTCGTGAATTCACCCTCGCCGATGGCGTTCAGGCCTCCAAGGTTGCCATCGTCAACGAAGCGTTCGTGAAGAAGTTCAACCTGGGCCGCGAGCCGGTTGGGAAACGGATCTCCGGGAATCGGGGCGGCACGCTCGACATCGAGATCGTGGGTCTGGTCAAGAACGCCAAGTACGAGGGGGTGAAGCGCGACGTGCCGCCGCTGTTTTTCGCGCCGTACCGCCAGGACTCGACCGTCGGCGACATGCGCTTCTACATCCGGAGCGCGCTCGAGCCGGAGCAACTGCTGCGGACCATTCCCGCGGTGATCGCGAAGCTGGATCCCAACCTGCCGGTCGACGATCTCAAGACGTTGCCGCAGCAGGTGCGGGAGAACGTGTTCATGGACCGGATGATCAGCACGCTCTCGGCAGCCTTTGCGGCGCTCGCCACGCTGCTCGCCGCCGTGGGTCTCTATGGCGTGCTCGCGTATTCAGTGGCGCAGCGGACCCGCGAGATCGGCATTCGAATGGCGCTCGGCGCCAATGGGGGCCGAGTCCGCGGCATGGTGCTCAGACAAGTAGGGTGGATGACCGTTGTCGGCGGAGCGATCGGCGTCGCGGGAGCGTTCGCGCTCGGGAAAGTGGCGAAGTCACTTCTCTTCGGTCTCGAGGGGCAAGACCCTCTGCTCGTCACGGCAGCGCTGGCAATCCTCGGACTCGTGGCGTTCGGCGCGGGTTACATTCCGGCGCTCCGGGCGTCGGGGGTGGATCCGATGCAGGCGCTGAGGAGCCAGTAGGAGGGCGGCAAGGCGGCAAGGCGGCAAGGCGGCAAGGCGGCAAGGCGGCAAGGCGG
>JBDTOH010000527.1:0-4245 GCA_039933355.1 Gemmatimonadota bacterium
GAGGCCGCCGCCGGCTGGCACTCCTACTGGGGTCTCAGCGAGTGGTGGACCGCCCCGAGATGTCGGTTCACATGAGCAAGACTCAGTTCCGCGCCTACGCGGCCACCGTCACGTTAGGCGATGCTTCCCAGTTCGAGCCGGCACTGCTCATGGAGGCGCTCCGCGACGAGCGAGCCCAGGCAAATTTCAAGAGCTGAGGTCATCCGTTCCATGGAAGCTCCCATCCGGATCGAGCGGCGCGGTGCCACCCTGGAGATCGCTCTGGACCGCCCCAGGGCAAATGCGATCGACCGGGCTACCAGCATTGCGTTAGGTGAGGCGTTCATCGCGCTCAGGGACGATCCCGACCTTCGGGTCGGTCTCGTCACCGGCGCCGGCGACCGCTTCTTCTCGGCCGGCTGGGACCTCAAGGCGGGCGCCGCCGGTGAGCATGAGCGGATGGACTACGGCCCGGGAGGCTTCGCCGGCCTGACCGAGCTTTGGGACCTCAACAAACCGGTCATTGCGGCAGTGAACGGGCTCGCGATCGGCGGCGGCTTCGAGCTTGCGCTCGCCTGCGATCTGATCGTCGCGGCCGACCATGCAGAGTTCGCGCTGCCGGAGGGCAAGATCGGCGTGGTCGCCGACGCGGGCGGTGTCCAGCGGCTGCCCCGGCGACTTCCCTACGCGATCGCCATGGATCTCTTATTCACCGGCCGCCGGCTCGGCGCTCTGGAAGCGGCGCACTACGGCCTCGTGAACCGGGTGGTGCCGGCGGGCGAGCTGATGGCGGCCGCGCGGGCGCTCGCCGATACGATTGCCGCGGCGGCCCCGCTCGGCGTGCAGGCGTCGAAGGAAATCGCCCAGGGCACTCGGCACCTAAGCGTTAGGCACGCGTTCGAGGCGGTGAAGGACGGGGCGTTTCCGGTCTATGAACGGATGCTCAGATCAAAGGACCGGGAAGAGGGCCTTCGGGCGTTCGTCGAGAAGCGCGCGCCGGAGTTTCGCGGACAGTGACCAGGGAGGACAGCAGGCCGGCAACTGTACGACAAGAGCGACGGAACTGAGGAGCGGATGCGGGAGAATCTCGGCGTGTTCTTGGCGAAGCGGGCTCATCTCGGCCCGGCCGCAGAGGCGCTCGTTGAGATCGAGCGGGGACACCGCTTCACCTATTCGGAGCTCAATGCTCGCGCGAATCGCGTGGCGCACCTGCTTCGCGCGAAAGGAGTCCAGAAAGGCGACCGGGTCGCTTGCTTGCTCATGAACGGGGTCGAGTCGGTGGAGAGCTACTTCGGCGTCGCCAAGATCGGCGCGGTGCTGGTGCCGCTCAACTGGCGGCTCGTCCCCGACGAGCTCGAGTTCATTCTGAACGACTCGGGGGCCATAATCCTCATCTATGACGCGGAGGTGGCCCCCGCCGTCGCGGCCCTCCGTAATCGCGCCACGGCGGTCCAAACGTGGCTCGGAGTCGGCCCCGCCGGGGCCGTCTCATCCGAGGACAGCTACGAGCGCGCGTTCAACCAGGCTAGTCCGGCGGAGCCGGTCGCCGCCGGCGAGGGCGATGATCTTCTCTTCATCATGTACACGTCGGGAACGACCGGACGGCCCAAAGGTGCGATGCACACGCACGCCAGCATGATCTGGGGCTCGCTCACCTGGAACATGACCTGTGAGCTCCGCATCGGCGACCGCGATCTCGTGGTGCTCCCGCTCTTTCACATCGGCGCTCTGCTGCCGCTCACCGCGGTCCTCCATCGCGGAAGCACTGCGGTCGTGATGAGGACCTATGACACACGAGCCGTGCTCGAGGTGATTCAGCGCGAGCGGATCAGCACGATGTTGTTGGTGACTACGATCTTGCAGCGTCTGCTCGCTCACCCCGACCGGTCTACGTTCGATCTCGGCAGTCTGCGGTGGTCGGTGGTCGGCGGATCACCGGTGCCGCTCGATCTGCTCGAGCAGTGCGCGATGCTTGGAATCGAAGTCCGCCAGGACTACGGCCTCACCGAAAGCGGACCCGTGACCGTCACGAGCCCCGAGGAGGCGGAAACGAAAATGGGTTCCGCGGGTAAGGCCTGTTTCCACACGGACGTGAGAATCGCCGACGACTCCGGCTACGAGGTCCCGCGCGGCGAGCTCGGCGAGATCATCGTTAGGGGACGGCACGTGATGACGGGGTACTGGAACCGGCCCGCCGCGACCGCCGCGGCGATCCGGGACGGCTGGCTCTACACCGGCGACCTCGGTGTGATGGACCACGATGGGTCGCTCTGGGTCCGGGACCGAAAGACGGACGTGATCATCTCCGGTGGCGAGAATATCTACCCGGCCGAAGTGGAATCGGTGCTGCTCGCGCACCCGGCCGTCAAGGAGGTGGCTGTGATCGGCATTCCATCCGTCAAGTGGGGCGAGTCACCCGCGGCCGTCGTGGTGGCGGAGGCGGGATCGCGGCCGGCGGAGGAAGAGCTGATCGCGTATTGCCGGACCAAAATGGCGGCGTACAAGATTCCTCGCCGGGTCGCGTTTGTGGGTCAGCTTCCGCGAACCCCGACCGGGAAGGTGCAGAAGCAGCCTTTGCGAGAATTGTTCGAGCCGGCTTCGCAGGATGTGAACTCCCTCCTCACGCCGAGGGCATGATGCCGTCTCGTGTCGGCCATTTGACGCTAGTCGCCGTGGTCGCAGGGCTCGCCGACCTCGGCCTGAGTGCGCAACAGGTTGGCCCGCCGATCCCGCCACCAACCGCGCGGTACCAGTTCGAGGTCGCGAAGAACGTTATGATCCCGATGCGGGACGGGGTCAAGCTCGCCGCCGATCTGTATCGGCCCACAGGCGCCGGCGAGCGGCTGCCCGTGATCGTGATCCGGACGCCGTACAACAAGGAAGCGATTTTCTACGTGACCGAGCCCGCCAAATTCTTTGCGGGGCAGGGGTATGTCGTCCTGACCGAGGACGTGCGCGGCAAGTTCCACTCCGACGGCGAATTCGTGGTTCAGATGGACGATGCCCAAGATGGGTACGACACCATCGACTGGGCCGCAAAGCAGCCGTGGTCCACCGGGAAGATCGGCACGTACGGGTGCTCCTACATGGGCGAGGTCCAGTTTCTCGCATCCAAGCTCAGGCATCCCAGTCATCTCGCGATGATTCCGCAGTCCGCGAGCGGCGCGACCGGACCGGCGGGCGGCTTCTACACGAACTGGGGGACCTATGAGGGCGGCACGCTGACGTTGAGCGCAGTGTTCGGGTGGATGGGTGGAGGCGGCTCGAAGGAGAAGGGCGTCGCCGGCGACATGGCCACCCTCGACTTTCCGAAGCTGCTCATGTCGCTGCCCACGGTCGACATGGCGAAGAAGGCCGGATACCCCCGGTCCGATTTCGAGGATTTCGTCCGGCATCCACCTGCCGATCCGTACTGGGATCGGATGCACTACCTCCGCGACGACGATCGGTTCAACACGCCGGCCCTGCACGTCAACTCCTGGCTCGACGTGACGCCGGAGCAGACGCTGTACGACGTGGCCCTGATGCGGCGGAACGGCCTGACGGCCCGGGCTCGGGACAATCAGTTCGTGATCATGTCACCGGTGACGCACTGCCAGTCGGAATACGCCGCCTCTCCCACCAAGGTCGGTGATCGCGAGTTCGGCGACGCCCGCCTCCCCTACTTCCAGATCTATCTCGACTGGTTCGACCACTGGCTCAAGGGCAAAGAGAACGGGGTCACCAAGCGGCCGAAGGTAGTCTACTACGTGATGGGAAAGAACCAGTGGCGTTCGGCCCCGAGCTGGCCGGTTCCGGGCGTCCGGAACGTTCCCTACTACCTCGCGAGCGTGAACGGCGCCGTCTCGCGCGCCGGAGACGGTACGTTAGGCACGGGCCGGCCGCCTCGGGCGACCACCGCCGTGTTTACATACGACCCGGCCGATCCGGTGCCGTCGCGTGGCGGGACGGTCTGCTGCACCGGAAACCCGAAGGACCTTCCGGGCGTCTTCGATCAGAGCGACCTCGAGTCGCGCCGGGACCTCCTGATTTACTCGACGCCCCCGCTCGCGCGCGACGTCATCGTCGCCGGTACCGTGAAGGCGGTGCTCTACGTCTCGTCGGACGCGAGAGACACCGACTTCACCGCCAAGCTTCTCGACGTGGACGACGAGGGACGTTCCTGGAACGTGGCAAACGGGGTGCTGCGGGCCCGCTACCGGGAGGGAATGACGAAGGCCGTCTGGATGGAGAAGGACAAAGTCTACCGGCTCGAGGTGAGCCTGA
>JBDTOH010000528.1:0-4242 GCA_039933355.1 Gemmatimonadota bacterium
AGATGATGCCGCAGATGAGACCGGAGGGAACGGGAGAAGGCTCTTCGGCGATGCTGGCGCTCAGCCGGCGCGAGCTCCTCCTCATCTTTGCGTTCTGGACCGCGTACGCCATCCTGACCGTGGCGACCTGGTTCCTGTCGCCGGCGGGGAACGCGCCGCCGTTCAGGGCGGAGTTCGTCGCGGTGGCGTTCTTCGATGCCTACCTTTGGGCGGTGCTGACGCCGCTGCTGTTTTGGCTGACGGCACGGTTCGCGGAGACCTCCCTGCGAGCGGGATGGAAGGTCTTGCTCCTCTTCGTTATCGGGCTGGTGCTCGTGCTCGCCGTCAGCACGGTCATCGAGCAGGTCCATCGCTGGCTGCTGCCGAGACCTGGTCGGCCCGGGGGTCAACGGTTCAGCTCGATCCGGTACCTCAGCAATCTCACGACCTACTTCGCCGTCCTCGCGGCAGGAACGGCGCGGGCCTACTTCGAGCGATACCAGGCCCGCCGGGCGGAAGCGACCAAGCTCGAGGCTGACAGCGCGCAACTTCAAACCCAGCTGGCCGAGGCCAGGCTCGAGACGCTTCGCAGCCAGCTCAACCCGCATTTCCTGTTCAACACACTGAACGCGGTTGCCGCGCTGGTGGAACGGGATCCGAAAGGCGTTCGCCGAATGATCGCTCGGCTGAGCGAGCTGCTTCGCTCCACATTGGAGGGCTCGGCCGAGCCGGAGATCCCGCTGTCGCGCGAGCTGGATCTGCTTCGCGTGTACTTGGAGATCATGACGATTCGCTTCCAAGGGCTGCTCGAGACCACGGTCGACGCGGCACCCGAGATATTGGACGCGCTGGTTCCAAACCTCATCCTGCAACCGCTGGTCGAGAATGCGATGAAGCACGGGGTGAGCCGGGCGGAGGCTGGGGGACGGATCGAGGTGGTTGCTCGCCGGGTCGGTGACGAGCTGGTGGTGACTGTACGGGACAGCGGTCCCACCGGCGAGAATGCCGATGGCGCCGCATTGGTTCAGGAGGGAATCGGCCTTGGTCTCAGCAACACCCGCCAGCGGCTCCAGCGGCTCTATGGAACGCACCAGCGCTTCTCGCTTGCTCCCGCGGAAAATGGCGGCATGATCGCCGAGGTGGTGGTGCCTTATCATGAGCGGGCCGATCTTCACGCCGCGGCCGTTGTTGCGAGCGCCTGACATGCCCGGGCCCGAGCGAGCGCCACTCCGCGTTCTGATCGTCGACGATGAACCGCTCGCGCGTCAGCGGATCGAGGACCTGCTCGCCGATCAACGCGGGGTAGAGATCGTCGGCACGGCCAACAGCGGCGACTCCGCGATCGCGGCAATTCGCGAGCTCAAGCCCGATCTCGTCTTTCTCGATGTCCAGATGCCGCGGAAGAACGGATTGGAAGTCGCCCGCGCGATCGGTCCTGAGGCGATGCCGGCCACGATCTTCGTGACCGCGCACGACCAGTATGCGTTGCAGGCATTCGACGTGGCCGCGGTCGGCTACCTGGTCAAGCCGTTCGATGATGAGCGATTCGAGCAGGCCTTCGCGCGGGCACGCCGAACGGTGGACCTCCAGGATTTCGCCCTGATGCGGGAACAACTCATCCGGGTGCTCGAGGGGGAGACCAAACCGGCGGCTCCCACGCCGGACAAACCGGGAGCCGGCTATCTCGAACGGATCGCCGTCGAGATGAAGGGCAAGGTGCGGGTGGTTCCGGTCGGGCAGATCGAGTATATCACGGCCCGCGGCTCGTACTCGCGGCTCCATGTCGGCAAGGAGTGGTACGTGATTCGGGAGACCATGCAGAGCCTGGAAGAGCGGCTGGATCCCGCCCGATTCATGCGGGTGCATCGATCGGTGATCGTGAGGCTCGACCTGGTCGGCACGTTGCTCCGCGGCTCCGGCGGCGACTACGCGGTGGAGCTCAAGAACGGCGTGAAGCTGCAGGTCAGCCGGTCCCGCCGCGAGGCGCTGGAGCGGCAGCTGGGCATCACTCGGTAGAGATCGGGCCGGCCCATAACCCGCCCCGCCATATCGATCGGTCGGGAGAGCAGTAATTCCTGGGACACCCCCTCGAGGAGAAGGATTCTCCGGTCCAATGTCAGACGCGCTGATCGTTCCCCTGCACTCCCGACGCCTGCGGCGGGCTCAGGCGTTGCAAAAGAGCCAGCATGCGATACCCGCGGCCGGGTTGCTCGTCACCGGCGTGCAGAGCCTCGCGCAGGGAGCAACCGGCGTGGCGCTCCTGCTGGCGATCGCCGAGATCGTCACGAGCGGCGTGCTCATCCTGACGCTTCTGCGGACCCTCCGGCGGCACTTTAGACCCTCTTCGCCCGGCGCAGCCTCTCATGGTCACTCGGTCGATTGGTCCGAGATCTGGGCGGCCTCGATGTTCGCCGCCGAGGCGTGGGAGCGCTGGCAGAGCCATCATCATGTGGCGCGGCCGATCATCCTGATGGCTGCGGTGACGCTCGTGCTCGGGCTCAATCACGAACGCGTAGCTCGTAACGCCGTCCGGCGGCGGTCACTGATACTCGCCGACGACGACCTCACGGTAGGAGGTCCTCCGTGGCGCCGGTTTCGAGTCAGGTGGGCGGACCTCGCCGACATCTCGATCACGCCCTCCACCGCTCGGCTGCGCTCGGTCACGGGCAAAACGAGGAACATCAGCTTCGAGGATCTCGAGAATGCGGCAGACGTACGGGCGGCGCTCGAGGTGGCACAGAAGCGGCTGGCCGGGTTGTTACATCCGCCCGCGGCGGTCACGCCGAAGTCGACCAGCGGCGGCTAACGAACGGCGGCGGACGCCCGCTCCGGCGGTCCCTGCACCACTCGCGCGAGCGTAATGATCTGACCGCCGTGGCGGATCGTGTGCTCGGCCGCGTGGAAGAGGAGGCCGAGGGTCGTCGAAGGAAGCCGGGCTCTGCCGACCTCGCGCGCTTGGACCAAGGAATCACCCGGAGTGCTTCGAAGCTGCTCCATGGCTCGCTCAACCGTGCCCGAGAGGAGGCGAAACAGCTCCGGCGGGCTCGGCTGCGCGGCGTCGATCACCCGCTCGGCCGCGAGCGCGGCTTGCTGGTCGGTTGAGAGACTCTCCCCGCGCGCGTACGTGAACAAACGGTCGAGGCTGCCGCACAGGTGAGCAAGGTGAAACCCGATCGACGCGGAGCCGCCGGGGCGGGACCAGATCTGCTCCGGCGTTAGGGTCTGCACGACCTCGGGCGTCTCTTCCGCGACCTGCAACAACGCGTGCGCGACGGGCTGGAGGATCGGCTCAATCCCCGGAACTGGACCGCGCAGCCAGGTCGGTGGGAGGGCAGGCATCTATCTCAGACTTTCTTGGCCCATGCGGGCTTACCGGACGTCAACACCGTGAGACCGATCACGCCGTTCGCGGTCTCGATTCGGAACGCCGTTTCGACGTCATCGCGGCTGCGGAAGAGGCCGTTTCCCTGATAGAGCAACCGGACCGGTGCGCCGTCCCGGCCGATCCAAAGCGCTCCGTCCTTCTCCGTAATGGCAATCGCCTCGCCGTTCAAATCGTACTTGCCGACTATCTGGCTCCGCAGGCCGGGCTCGACCGGGAGATCAGCCACCGTGGGCAGAGGCATCCCGAGCACGAGACGGCTGATCAGCCGACCAACCTGCTTCGGTGAGGCGTCTTCCTGGTTGGAGAGCACGGTGACCGTGAGGTCATCGTCGGGATAGTATCCCAGCCAGGTCGCGAACCCGAATACGCCTCCGCCGTGCGCGAACAGCCGGTGTCCCTCGAGCTCTCCGATCCCGAGGCCGAATCCGTAGCTGGTTTGCTCCCCGCTGTTGAGCTTCCCGGGGGCGCGGATTCGGTCGCGGGAGGCAGCCGACACGACGCGACCGGCGTTGAACGCCCGCTGCCACGCGACCAGATCGAGCACGGTCGAGCAGAGCGACCCCGCTCCGCCCAGGACGTTCGTGCTGATTGGCAGGGCGTTGAGCAGCATGCCGCCTTCGACGATGTAGCCGGCCGCGCGGTGAGGGACGATCGGGCGGGCCGCGCAGTACATCGTGGAGCGGAGGCCCAGCGGCTTGAAGAGCCGCTCGTCGAGGTATCTCGGGAACGGCAAACCGCTCACTTTCTCGACGATCACGCCAAGAAGGAAGTAGCCCGAGTTGTCGTACCGGTAATTCTCCCCAGGATTGAAATCAAACGGCTCGTCCTTGAACAGCGCGAGCATCTCGTCGTTGGTGAGGTCCCGCCGCACGCCTAAC
>JBDTOH010000529.1:0-4231 GCA_039933355.1 Gemmatimonadota bacterium
GTTGGTATGTCAACCTCTGGAACGTCGGAGCGGTCGAGCGATGCCTAAACGGAAGGCGTTGACGCGGGAAGCGCGGGCGGCGGAGACGCGCGACGCGATCATCGCGACGGCGCTGCGGCTGTTTCAGCGGTCGGGCATCGAGGGCACCTCGCTCGACGCGGTGGCGGCCGAGCTTGGGCTCACGAAGGGTGCGGTGTATGCGAGGTTTCCGAGCAAGGCGGCGCTGGTCGAAGCGGTGGCGAGCGCGAACACGACGCCGCGGGGGGTGTTCGATGCGTTGCTCGAGCCGGGGGTTCCGCTCACGAAGCGGCTGGCGGAGTTTGCTAAACGGCTGGTCTCGAGCCGGGTCAGTGCGCGGGTCGTGCTGCTCGATCTGGAATACGTGATCTACTCGGCGCGGAACGCGACGCTGGCGAAGGCGGACCGGAGCGGGTTCGAGGAGGCGATTGCGGCGATGGCGGCGCGGTTTCGGGAGGTGAATGAGGCGACGGGGGATGAGGTCCCGATGGGGGAGGAGAAGTTTTTGTTGTTGTTGAATATTGTGAGTCGCGGGTTGCTTCAGCAGATGGCGCTCCGGCCAGGGTCGCTTGGGGTGGAGGATGTGGTGGGGATGGTGATGCAGCTGGGAACGGGGGGCGGGGCGAAGCGAGGGCGGAGGGGGCTCGCTCGTGAGTAAGGGGCTTTCGGTATGGTCGCTTCCGGATAAGCTCTCCGCCCATGATGACGGTAGGCGTACGATGGCCAAGTCCAAGGGTGTACGAGTGGGAAGGCCTCCCCACCAAAATGACGTCCGAGCAGCGGACCCGGGCGAAGGTACTAGTCAGAGGGCTCGCTTCCGTCGTTTGGCCCGGACGGACGGTGCCGATCGCACCCGCTCGACATAGTGTCGGAGGACTGCATTCATTCGGGATTGGTACCCTACCCCACCGCCACGAAAAAACTCCAGCACTGCCCGGTCCACCCGAAGAGAGATCGCTTCCTTGGTAACCGGCCTCACCACCTCCACGTCGTCGAAGAAGTCGTCGGGGAGATTGGCGAGTTCGGGTGGCGAGGTGGCCTCTATCTCCCTGTCGCTCATGGCATCGAGCTTCGACCAATCGAAGGTCTTCGCCTTTGCCGCCACTTTCGGGCGGTTAGTCCTTGGTGGCTTCCCAGTATTTCTTCCGCTCACGTCGTTTGCTCCTTCTTGCCGAGATGAATCCAGCGGATAGTCTTTGCGCCGGTCGACGAGCCGGATAACCGTTCCGTCGAAGATTCGTTGGGCCACCGAGAACGGCAGCTGGCGGCCCGCGATGTTCGTGGCTTCCTTGGTTGCGTCCCAGTCGAAGCGCATTTCGGAAATATGCACTTTGTATATACAGTATCAAGTCGCGAGCGGACCTGGACGAGGGAGGTGGAGGAGGGAGGCCTGGGCGGTGAGGGCGTCGTCGCCGCAGACGGAGACGAGGTGCATTGGGAACCGATTGATAGACGTGGTTGCAGGGCGACTGTACAACAAATGAGGTGTAAAGGCCAACAAGGTGGACCGCGTCCGCTGCGAGCGGTTGCTCGCGTGAGGCCGCAGGATGTCATCGGTTGGAAATCCGATTGCTCGCTTGTCTAATGACACACCGACAACCATGAGAGACTGATATTTTTCGAGGGGTGTTCGCATACGCAGCGTCCTCCCTGCCACTTGACTTATAACAAATGGTTATAATGTGAGCGCAGCAATAGAATTGCATGAAATAGAACGTTTGGTTATACTTTAAGCGCCATGTCGACTCCAACATACCGCAAGCTTTACAGCATTGCGGAGGACCAGATGGGGTACGTCACCGCGGCCCAAGCCGCAAAGGTCGGCGTACAGAACATGACGCTGGTCATGATGGCCCGGCGCGGCAGTCTCGAGCGGGCCAGCCACGGGGTGTACCGCCTCGTCGATTACCCCACCCATCCGCTCGCGCAGTACATGCAGGCAACCCTCTGGCCGTATGACCAGCGGGGCATCCTGTCGCACGGCACGGCGCTCTCGCTCTATGAGATGTCCGATGTCAATCCGGCCAAGGTGCACATCACCCTGCCAGCCGGGTTCCGGATCCAGCGCCGAGTGGAGCCATATCTCGCCGTTCATATGGCTGACCTGCCCGCCACGGATATAACGGCGTTCGAGGGCATGCCGATCACGACGCCAGCACGCTCAGTGCGGGATGCCGCCGCGGCTCACCTTGGGCCGGCCCTTCTGGCGCAGGCGATCGATGACGGTATCCGCTCCGGGCGTCTCTCGCCGGCGGTAGCCAAGGCCCTCCGACGCGAGATGGAATCCGCCCAGCGACGCAGCAGTCTGCCCCCGACTGCGGGCGGCCGCCGGACTCGGGCGGCTCGACATTGACCGAGCTCCCCGCACCGCCACCCTCGGTTGGGAAGCTCGAGAAGTACGTACTGGCCTACGCCGCGGCCGAAGGTCTCGCCGTCGGTCGTGTCCGTCACTGGATCTCGTTCATGATGCTGAGCGGGGCGCTCGACCGCGCAACGAACTCCGCCGGCGCCAAGCGTTTCGTAGTGAAAGGTGGCGTCGCGCTCGAGCTCGGCTTGCGGGGCCGGGCACGCACGACGGACGACCTCGACGTCGTGGTGATCGCGGCGGAGGAGGATCTGGCCAGCGCCCTCGACGAGGCGCTCGAGACGCCTTACCAGGGCTGCACATTTACTCGCCGGCCGAATGTCTACCAGCTCGCAGACAAGAGCGTGCGGGTCTCCGTCCAGATCGATTACCGCTCGCAGCGATGGGCCACCGTGCAGGTCGACCTCGCAGGGCCGGACGCCATCGATATGGAAACCGAGCAGCTCGGAGGCATTCCCCTCGTCCGTTTCGGACTATCTGGCCCGACCGATGTCGTCTGTCTCTCCCTGCGATATCATATCGCCCAGAAATTCCATGGAATGACCAAAGGACCGCAAGGCCGCCGTGAGAATGACCGGTTCCGCGATGCGGTTGATCTCCTCCTGCTGCGCGACTTAGTCGCCGATGATGATCTACCGACCGTACGAGTGGCGTGCGAGGAGACGTTCCAAGCGCGAAGGGAGCATGCGTGGCCGCCTACGATTGCCTTGCCGGAGAGCTGGCGGGCGCCGTTCGCCGCGATGGCCGAATCCGTCGGACTGGTGACAACTGACCTAAGCGATGCGGAACGCGCGCTCCAAACGTTCGTGGATGACCTGCTCACGGCAGAGCCACCTTGAGGCAATCGTAAGGCAAGATCGACTGAGCGGCCATAGCGCCACCGGGTACAAAGTCCGGAGAACCCTGAAGCCTCGCGGCCGATGTCACATGCCCAAGCAATATTGGCTGATTGGTGGTATCGTATCCGCCGCCTAAGAGACTCTCGGGACAACGGAGTGTGATATGTGGTTTTTCACGACGATTGGATTCTTCAGCATTGTTCAGAAGCCCGGCTCGGAGGAGCTGACGGTTCGGGCTCGGGCGAAGGGGGATCTCGAGAATCTTCGGAATCGATACCTGCCGGAAATGTCGGAGACGATCGGGAAAGCGGGGACGGACTATCCGTGGCGGGCAACGGTGGCTCGCGAGGCGTTTGCGGGAGCGTTAGGGCGAATAGTCACGGATGTTACCTATGGCAATTTCAAGGATCAGGTGGCAAAGACCCAGGGGAAGAAGCGAGCGCGAGCGTATCACTTGGTGTGGTCTGCGCTGCTCGATCTGCACGACGGTGATACGGTCGCGCCTGTGGTTAGTAAGGCGAGACCGGGAACTGGGGCCGTCGTTCCGAAGGGTGAGAAACTGGCCTACGGCGGGGTGGTGATTCGGAAGAATGGGGATGTGCTGTTGCGGGAGCCGGCGAATCATTTTGACGGGTACGTCTGGACGTTTCCGAAGGGGCGGCCGAATCCACGGGAGTCGCCCGAGGAGACTGCGTTGCGGGAGACGCTCGAGGAGACGGGAGTTAGGGCAAGCGTCGTCGCGCAGATCCCCGGAGACTTTCTTGGGGGCACAACGGTAACCCGGTACTTTCTCATGACAGAGGTGGCGGAGGGCACCGAGCTGGGCGCCTTCGAGTGGGAAACAGTGAGCGTTCGATGGGTCGCCATGGAGGAGGCAAGGCGGCTGATCGGGCTGACAACGAACGAGCGAGGTCGGAAACGCGATCTGGCAGTGCTTGAAGCACTTATCGCGCCTGGCAAATCCGGCCGGGGTTGAAGGACTAATGTGCTCTTTCCGTGTCGCGTCGTG
>JBDTOH010000530.1:0-4209 GCA_039933355.1 Gemmatimonadota bacterium
GCTCGTCGAGGATGACGCGGTTCACCGGGTTGTCGTCGACGATCAA
Organism: Gemmatimonadota bacterium; assembly: GCA_039933355.1. Classification (GTDB taxonomy): domain Bacteria; phylum Gemmatimonadota; class Gemmatimonadetes; order Gemmatimonadales; family GWC2-71-9; genus SHZU01. Next base: position 47 of record JBDTOH010000530.1, read on the forward strand.
GGCCCGGACGCCTCGGAGCGCTTCGGGCATCGGTGGCGCCGGCGCCTCGGTCGCGTCGAGTGCAAGGGTGATCGTGAACCAGAACGTCGAGCCGAGCCCGGTTTCGCTGGTGACGCCGATCTCGCCGCCCATCAGCTCGACGAGCTGGCGCGAAATGGCGAGTCCGAGCCCGGTCCCGCCGAACCGGCGGGTCGTGGAGCTGTCGGCCTGGGTGAACCGCTCGAACAGCCGGTCGGCCTGGGCCGACGTTAGGCCGATGCCGGAGTCGGTCACCGAGAGCCGGAGCTTTACCCCGGCGTCGGACCGGGACTCCTCGGCGACCACCAGTAAGACTTGTCCGGCGTCCGTGAATTTGATCGCGTTGCCGACCAGGTTCATGAGGATCTGACGAAGCCGGCCCGGGTCGCCGATCAGATGGCGAGGTGTTCCGGGCACATAGCGGAGGGCCAGCTCCAGCGTCTTTTCGCCCGCTTTGGGCGCCAAGAGCTCGATCACCTCGGACACCGCGTTCTGGAGATCGAACGGGTGGGGCTCGAAGGTGAGCTTACCCGCCTCGAGCTTCGAATAGTCGAGTACGTCGTTGATGATCGTGAGCAGGGCCTCGGCCGAGGTCTTGACCGTCTCGGCGTAGTCGCGCTGTTCGGGATTGAGCGGCGTGTCGAGGAGGAGCCCGGTCATCCCGATCACCCCGTTCATCGGGGTGCGTATCTCGTGGCTCACGGTCGCGAGGAATTGGCTCTTGGCTCGCCCCGCCGCATCCGCCGCGTCCCGGGCCGCCTCGAGCTCTGCGTTGCCCTTGAGCCGCTGGTCGAGGTGGGAGCTGAGCTGTGCGGTCATGGTGGCGAAGTCGGCGGCCAGGTCGCCGACCTCGTCGTTCGAGTGGATCGGGACCACCACCTCGAAGTCCTCCCGGGCGACCCGTCGCGCGGCCTGCTGGAGCAGGCGGATCGGACCCGCGATCCGGTGGGCGAAGTAGAGCGCCGTGCCCAGGCCGAAGAGCAGCGTTACGCCCCCGACCGCGAGCAGCACCTGGCGGTCCCGGGCGAGGCGGGCCTCGATCCGGGCCGTCGTAAAGCCGATCACGAGCGTCCCCTGGGGCTTTCGAAAGCTGATCGGAACCGACGTGGTCAGGACCCCTGCATCCGGCGCTTCCTTCCGGGCCGAAGCGCCTTTCGGATACTCGGCGAGAATCTCCCCGGCCTGATCGCGGACGACGATGAACGCCAGATCCGGATCCGCGCGCACCGACGTCATCGCCGCCTGGATCGCGCCCAAGTCACCGAGGTCGAGCCCAATGCCGATGCTGAGCGAGACGGCGAGCGCCTGGGCCCGAGCCGCCTCCACCCGCGCGCCGAGGAGATCGCGCTGAACCGAGCGGCCGGACCAGTACAATCCCGCCGCAATGCTGACGGCGAGTGGTCCCACACAGGTCAGGGCGATCTTGGCGCGAATCGAAAGAGCTCTACGGCCGGCCATGGCTCAGCGAATCGGATAAGTGGGGGCCGCCGCATCGATATTGTCGATCCGAAGCACCCGGACCGTCTCGTCGGCGTCACCCTCGAGGAAACCGATCGCACCGGGCGTCTTCGCGACGAAGCGGATCAGGTCCTCCGAGGTGCTGAAGGGCGTGGGGGGATTGACCGGGTTGCCTGCGAACACGACCCGGATCCAATGCCGGCGGAAACTGTCTTCCGTCATCTTGAGCACGATCGCGTAGAACCGCTGCCGCGCTCCAATCTGCTCGGCCAGCACGACCCGCGCGCCGCCCGGGAGCGATGCGACGTCGCCGCGATAGAGCCGGTTGAGCTCGCGCAGGTCCAATGTTTCGACGACCACGCTTCGATTGACGATCACCCGGATCGGACCATCGGTGGAAGCCCGATGGGCGGTCGGTGGCACGACGACAAGCGCCACGAGAAAGCTCAGCTCGAGGGTTCGCATATTGATCAGAAGCTGAACTGGCCGCCGAGCTCGAACAGCCGAGTCCGCGGTTGAAGCTGTCCGGTCGAGAATGCAGCGAGCAGGTCGGCAGGATTCGGGTAGGCGAGACGGTTGCCGCGCACCCAGTGATACGAAGCTTTGAACACCATGTTGGTCGTCAGCCACCGGTTCAGCCCGATTGCAATCTCGCGGTGATAGTCGAGGTCGGCCGGCAGAGGCTGCGCTTCAAAGATCTTGTCCTTGAGGCGGCCTGCTTGCGCGGCGATTTGCCAGCTCGGCACCAGGAAGTAGGCTGCCTCGACGTAGTACCCGGTTGAACGAAAAACGGCCGCTCCGCCTTGAGCAGACTGGGTCTTCGTGTTGGTGTGCGCCAGCTCCGCCCGGAGCCACAGCTTGTCGGTGAGGTATTCGAGCTGCCCGCCGATCTGTGTGGCATCGAGCGCCGGCGTGCCCACCGGTTCAGCGACGGCGCGCTGGGCAGTGACGCCGAGCGTGAGGCCGGTGATCGGTGGGCGGATCGTCATTCGCCCTCCGAGCATGTTGCGGGCCGATGTGCTGGTCGCGGCCGGCTTGCCCGACAGCGCGGCTCCGAGCGCCGTTCGTGCGGACTGATAGGGACACGCGCCGCCGCCGCCGTAGGCCGAGATCCCCAGCTCCCACGCGCCCGCGAAGACCTTGCCGTTCAGCCCAAGCCCGGTGTAGTGGTCGAAGGCGAGGCACGCGCCGCCGTAGATCGTCTGCGGGAGCGACAGAAACGGGCGAAGCGTCCCGACGTCGAACACCTCGCTGTAGAGGTTGCCGGGGTGCTTGACCTTGCCGACGCGAAGATCAAACGACTTGCTCAGCCGCCAGGTTGCGAACGCATAGCTGAACTCGATCTTGTGATCGACTCCGTTCTGCTCCCAATGAAGGAGGGACGAGACGGAGAGCTTCTCCGAGACGGCCGAGGAAGCGCTGATGCTGAACGCGGCGTTGCTGTAGTTCCCGGCGACGTTGCCGCCCAGGAAGTTGTTCGCCGTGGTTTTGCCGAACTCCACACCCCCAAACCCGCCGATGTGGATGCTATTGGTCCTGTCCTGCGCCAAGAGACCGGGAGTGTTGGTTGCTGCGAGAAACCCGCTTGTAAGGAGAACGAAAAAAGTCCTGCTGGATGCGCCCACAATGCCTCGGGACCAGGGGGTGTAACAGGAGAGAGTTATCGACGGCGCAGGGTCGAACTTGAGGGCCACTTGGCGCTGGACCGATTCTGATCGTGCCTAGCCAATGCGATCGTATGAGTGGGCCGCGCGGGAAGAGCTCACCGGATCCCACAATCCTCCAATAAGTCGGCGACCGTCTGCCGGCTCTCGCCGAACCCGCTCCAGACCGACGCGCACCAGGCATCGATGGCTTCGTCCCGCTCAGGGCCGGCGGGCGCGGCCAGGACGTGGGTTGGCGTGATTGAACCGCGCTCGGGCGGAAGCGTAAATGATGGCCAGGTTCGCTTGTGTCGGGCCAAGGCCTGATGCACCTGCTGAACCTGCCGGCCCGACATCCGACGTTCAACGTGTAAATAGAGGCCGACGAGCGCGAACGTCAGCGCGATCGGCTTCGTGCGCTCGTCCGCGTTTTGGGCTGCCCAGGCGTCGACGACGTGCTGATGCACGAATGCCGGATCGCCATGAGCAAGGGTGTAGCACTGGAGCTCGTAGTAGGCGTCTCGCTCGAGCGACCCGGCAGGATCAGGGGTTTCCATGAGGGCCCGTCGGCTCGACCATTAGTTGGTCGGCGCGCGGCGAACCGCGGCCGCGTCGAGGATTTCCACCGCTTCATGTCCCGATGGCGTACAGCACCGCCGTCAACCCGATGAGAAGGGCAGGGAGGGCGGCGAGGAGCAGGCCGACCGCCGACCTAACGTCGAACGGGTCCAGACGGGTCCACCGAAGTCTGAGTCGGGAGCAACAACACCGGGAGAGTGAGCGTGCTGGATCCCGTCACCGGCAAGCTGAGCGCCGCCGCCGAAGGGCTCGGTTGGCCGTATCGGGTCGCGTTCTCGCCGGGTGGGCGGACGGTGCTGTTGCCGGATCTCAAGCGGGGAGAGCTGCGTTTCCTCGACCGAGCCAGCCACAGTGAGCTTGGCCGGCTGACGTTTCCGGGCGGGGGGCCGCAAGGGATCACGATCACGCCGGACGGTCGCTACGCGCTCGAGTCGATGAGCACCGAAGCCCGGGTGGCCATCATCG
>JBDTOH010000531.1:0-4207 GCA_039933355.1 Gemmatimonadota bacterium
CGAGGTCGGCCAGAAAATGGCCGAGGAATACGCGGGCCGGATCGAGTCGAACGATCTGATCGTCGACAACTGCGCCATGCAGCTCGTGATGCGGCCCGAGACGTTCGACGTGGTGGTCACCACCAACTTGTTCGGGGATATTTTGAGCGACGAGATCTCGGGACTGGTCGGCGGCCTCGGCCTCGCCCCCGGCGGAAACATCGGGGTCGACGCCTCGATCTTCGAAGCGGTCCACGGAAGCGCGCCGGACATCGCCGGGAAGGGCGTTGCGAACCCGTCGGCGCAGCTGCTCGCCGCGGCGATGATGCTCGACCATCTGGGGGAGCTCGAGGCGGCGACCCGCCTGCGGGCCGCCATTGAAACCACCATCGCCGTTGCCGGGATCCGAACCCGCGATCTCGGCGGTACCGCCACGACGAAAGAATTCGGTGAAGCTGTCGCTGCTCGGGTCCGCTGAGGTTCCCTGCGTCCAGTGCGACCGCCGCGAGCGAGGCCTGGCTTGGGGCGACTATTGCTCGGTCTGCCGCAGGGAGCGCCACCAGCGCGCGAGTCGAATAGCCCATCGGGCCGCGGGGGCCGCCGCAATGGTCATGGCGGTCTGGCTCCTGATCCGGGTGCCCCCGCGGCTCGGACCGCGAGCGTACGCCGCGGCCACGATCGTGCTGGCGTATGCGGTCGTGCGGAAGATCGTCTCGCGCCTGGCGATGGAGCTCCTGCCGAGGGAGCGTCCGGTGGAAGGGGCCGGGGAACCGGGCCCGGGGAGTAAGGCGTAGGAAGCAAGTGGAACAGCGGGTCTTCAGGGGGAAGTCAGATGACAGCTCGGAGCTCGAGGTTGGTTGGATGGGGCGTTGGCGCCGGATTCCTCGCGGCCCTGGCGTCGCCGGTGACCGCGCAGACCAGCCTGACGATATACAATGACGGCCGGGTGCTCCATCGGCGGACCTTTCCGCTCCGAGTGCCGGCCGGCTATTCCGAGCACCGGTTGAGCCTCGGCCTGCTCGATCCCGGCTCGCTGTTCGCGCTCGACTCGACGGTGACCGTCACGGCGACCCGCTACGACGCGGCGATCGACGAGGCGAGCGCGATGCGGCGCTCGATCGGGCGCTCGATCACGTTCTCCTCCTTGAACCAGACCGGCACCCGGACCGAGACCACCGCCGACGTGCTCGGCGTCGATCCCGAGCGCTTCCGCCTCGGCGACGGCCGGATCGTCTACGAGCGGCTCGGCACCCCGCTCTTCCCCGTGGACGTCGTGCTGGCCGATCCGTCCGTTCTCGTCGGGGTGCGGGCCCCCGCGGCCCGGACGGCCCTCACGTTAGGCTTCTTCACGGCGGGTGCGTCGTGGCGGGCCGACTACACCGTGGTTCTGGGAAAGACGACCGCGCGGGTCTCCGGGATGGCCGCGGTCACGGTCGGCAAGCTCCAAGCTGACTCGGCTGAGGTCCAGCTGGTCGCGGGCGACGTGGGCCGCGCGGCGCCCAAGGCCCAGCAGATGGTGGCGATGCGGGCGCAGAGCTTCGAAGCGGATCAAGCGGCCGGCCAGCAGTCCATCGGCGAGGTCCACCTCTACACGCTTCCGGGACCGATCAGCCTGACGCCCGGAATCGAGACCGCCGCGTTGCTGTTCGAGCCGGCGACTGTGGGGTACGAGCGGGCCTATACGGTCCGCGGTGTGATTCCCTACTGGGGCGGCCTGCCGCAATTCGGCGACGAGACGACCGAGCCCGTCCGGGTTTCTTACACGCTCAAGCGCCCGCTCAAAACCGAGTTCGGGGATCGCCCGCTTCCCGCCGGCACCATGCGGCTCTATCAGCGGGACGCCGAGGGCCGGGCCCAACTGGTCGGGGAAGCGAACGTGGGCCACACGGCGGCGGGGCAGGCCGTCCGGGTCGATGCGGGCACGGCGTTCGATCTGACGGCGAAACGGGTTCAGAAGTCCTATGCGACCCGCCGCGACAGCACCCGGACCATCGCGACCGCCGAGTACACGGTGACGATCTCCAATGCGAAAGACACGGCCGCCACGGTCGACGTGATCGAAGCCCGCGGCGGCGAATGGACCGTCCTGTCGAGCTCGGTTCCTGCCGAGAAGCTCTCGAGCACCGAGACCCGCTTCCGAATCCGGGTGCCGGCCAAAGGCGAGACGACGCTCACCTACCGGATCAGAGTCATCTGGTAAGGTGACGACGCTCGTCCACCTCTCCGATCTCCACTTCGGCCGCGACGTCGATCTCGAGCAGGTCGCCGAGGCCGAGACCTTCGTCGCGACCTCGGTGCCTAACGCCGTCGTGATCTCCGGCGACCTGACTCAGCGGGCCCGGCACGGAGAGTTCCAGCGGGCTCTGGTCTTCGTGGACCGGATGCGAAGCTTCGCGCCCACCTTGGTGATCCCCGGCAACCACGACGTCCAATGGTGGGAGACGCCGTTCGATGTCACCGGAGCCGACCGTAAGCACCGGAAATACCGGCAGTACTTCGGCGACGACCTGACGCCGACCCTCGAGCTGCCCGGTCTTTGCGTTGCGTCGGTCCTCACCAGCCACGGTGTCGTCTGGGGATCGATGACCTGGCGGTTCTGGCGGGACGCCGCGGTGAAAGGACATCTCCCCAGCGGCGAGGTCGAACGGATTCAGGCGATCTTCGACCGCCAGCCCGCCGGTACTACCAAAGTGCTGGCGCTCCATCAGAATGTCGTTCGGGGCGAGATCTCGAACCGGATGGGGCTCGCGCGGGGGAAGGTGGCCGCGCGCCGGCTCGCAGGCTCCGGCGCCGATCTCATTCTGTGCGGGCACGATCACCAGGAGTCGATGAGCCAGCTCGACGACCGCGTCGTGGTCGCAACGGCGGGAACGCTCACCCGGCGGACTCGTGGCAAACGGGCCTCGGCGTTCAACCTGATCACGCTCGAGGCCGACTCGATCGCGGTGCAGCACCAGATGTGGGAAGTGAGCGCGCGAACCTTCACCCCGGGAGTGGCCAGAGTCTTTCCGCGGTCCGGATGATACCGGTCGCAACCCCGTTTAGTTTGTTCCGATGACGACGCAGCTCAATCTCACATTCGACCCTCCCGCCGACTTGCTCTCCCGGCTCCGTGCCAACGGGCTTCCGCCGGAGGTCGCGGTCTCGACCCACACCAATTTGCGGACGATGGTCTCGTTCAACCGCCGGAGCGGGCTCCGGGTGCATGCGGGTTACGCAGCCGCCCCCGATGCCGTGATCACCGCGATCGTCCAATGGGCCCGCCCGTGGATGACCCGGGCCCGCCGCCAGGCAGTGAGCCGCATGCTGCTCACGTTCCCGGTCCACAACCACGCGGCCCCGACGAGAAAGCCGAGCCGGCGTCCGGAGGCCGAGCAGCCGGGCGACGCGGAGAAGCTCGAGCGGCTTCGGGGCCTGCATGACGAGCTCAACCACCGGCACTTCGGCGGTCGGCTCAGTGAGGTCCCGATCCGGCTCTCCGCCAAGATGCGGCGCAAGCTCGGTCTCTACGAGGCGAAGGCAAACGTCCACGGCGCGATGATCGCAATCGGCCGCCGGCACTTGGCGCGCGGCGGCTGGAAGGCGGTCACCGAAACGTTGCTGCACGAGATGGTTCACCAGTGGCAGGACGAGACGGGGAGGAAGGTGGATCATCGGGCGGGGTTTTGGAGGAAGGCGGCGGAGGTAGGTGTTGGGAGGTAGGGTGGGGGACGGCGGACCGGAACCCGCGTTCCGGTCGAGGGCCAACGTTAGGCGCCCGTCGCCCGGTTACCCCGTCCCCGATTCGCCCTTACCTCTCCTCCGCGCCGCCGCTATCTTCTCACACTCTATCTTAAGCTCCAGCAAGAGGTTGCCATGTCCGTCGGAACCGTCACATCGACTTATACCGGGGTCGACTTCTATCAGACCGACGCGCTGCTCAGCGAAGAGGAGCGCGCCGTTCGAGACACCGTTCGCGCCTGGGTCGATGACAACCTCATGCCGGTGATCGGCGAGGCCTACATCGCTGGAAAGTTCCCCAAGCAACTCATTCCGGGCATGGCGGAGCTCGGCCTTCTCGGCGCGAACCTCCCGGAACAGTACGGCTGCGCCGGCCTCAATAACGTGGCGTACGGACTCATCATGCAGGAGCTCGAACGGGGGGACAGCGGGATCCGGTCGTTCGCGTCCGTACAGGGCGCGCTCGTGATGTACCCGATCTACGCCTTCGGCTCCGAGGAGCAGAAGA
>JBDTOH010000532.1:0-4202 GCA_039933355.1 Gemmatimonadota bacterium
TGCCGAGCGAATCCCTGGACCGCCCCCAGAAAGGCAAGGCGATCAGGACGGCGAGCGCGAAGGGCAGGGCCAGCGCCGCGCCGATCCACAGCCAACTCATGGTGTCAGACAGTTCGACCTCCTTCGGTCAGCCTCGATGTGCGCCAAGCGTCGCCCGCCGCGGATCGAGATTCAGGGCCGACCCGCTGCCATTCAGCCTGTTGATCCGTCGAGCGAGCTCACTTGACGACGGTGGTCCGCACGCGGAGGTGTCCGCCGCTATCGCGGCGTGACGGAAGCTACTCCGGGCCAGCGGCTCTGTCAACGTCAGGCACCGGTGGTGTCAAAGCTCGTTAGAAATGTCCCCGGTGTTAACTCATTAGAAATGTCCCCTCGCGTTCCTTCGTTCCCGATGTCTTCGGGATGCCGGCTTGTGGGCGCGGTGCGAAACGCGTCCGCGCGTTTGGCAAGGGCCGGTGGGCGCGTTCTTGGCGTCCACGGGCCCGGCGGCGTCCACAGCCTCAGGGTTCGACGGCCGCTCGGGCACGTCGCTCCGCGACGAGCTGCTGATGCACGCGGTAATCCTCCACGGCGTGCCGCCACGGGTGATCGGCGCACGGCACCGGTGACCCGCTCGCGGGCGTCGGTCGGGGGCGGGGACGCTCGGACGACCGCGGCGCCGCCGCGACCGGTTTGTCGATCTCCCGCCACCGGAGCGCGCGGTCGCGATAGCGAATCTCGATCTGTCCCCCAACGTCTTCACGCACCAGGACCGTCCCCCGGGCGGGCGCCAATCCACTTTGTCGCTCGAGCTGCAACCAGCGGTTGTCGTAGCGCACCACCCAGTCGTTGGAGACGGTCCGTTCCTCCTCCAGTCGAAATACCGTGTCGAGGCGGAGGCCGCGCGGCCGCGCGACGTGAAAATCATCGGACGACGCTGCGGCGATGGCGAAGCGCGTATTGTGGTCCGCCCAGTACTCGGCCGCCAGAAACGTATTCGCCGTGCCCACGTCGGCCACGCCGTGCCGGCGCAGCTTCTTGACCAGACGATCCTGCTGGGTCCCGTGGTTGCGCTCGACCCGCCCCTTCGCTTGCGGCGAGCTCGCCGGGATGATCTGAATGCCCAGTGCCGCGCACATCCGCCCGAATTGCGTCAGGGGCTCCGCCCCGGTCACTCGTTCCTGGGCATTCGCCACCCGCACATACACGTTCTTCCAATCGGTGTAGAGCGCGCGCGGAATCCCATCGCGCTCAATCCACGCCCGCAGCACGCCGACTGCCGACCAGATCGTCTCCTGCGCGCCGAATCGCCCCAGGGTAAGGCCGGTCGCATCGTCCACCAGCGTCAGCAGGCAACTCGTCGGGGCGCGATCCTCGAACCAGGCATGGAAGCTCCCATCCATCTGGACCAGCTCGCCGAAGTGCGCCTTCCGCTCGCGTCGCTGCCGATAGGGCGACCGCTTCCGCTGCCGGCTCCACAGCCCCGCGGCCAGCAGCCACCGCCGCAGCGTTTCGTGATCGACCGTCAGCCCGTCTTCACTGGCCAGATGCTCCGCCGCCAGCGTCGGCCCAAACCGCTCGTCGACCCCGCCGCTGTACTTCCGCCGCACCAACGCCAGCACCTGCGTCCGCACGCGCGCCAGGGTCGCCCGATTCGACACCCGCCCCGCGCTCCCATGCCGCAGGCCGGCGGCGCCGTGCGCCCGATACCGCCCCGCCAGTCGCTTCGCCTGCCGATAACTGACGCCCATCAGGACCGCCGCCCCTCGCAACGTCAGCGTCTCGGCCACCACCCGCGCCAACACCCCGGCCCGCTTCAATTCCTGCGCGCTCATCGCTGTCCGCTCCAATCCACGACCTCCTCAGAGATCGCAAGCTTAGGGGGACATTTCTAACGAGTCCGAATGGGGACACTATCAGCGAGTCACAACACCCTGAATAGCACCCTGATAGCACGCATGAAGAGCGACCTCATCGGTGAGCGCTCGTTACCGCTTCATATCAGTGCGGATAAAGGCCGCGTAGTCAGCTACCGTACCAAACTGCTTCTTCAGTCGCGCGGAGAGGTTCGGTGTCCGACTTCTGAAACGAGTTGCGCCCGAAACCGTCGTAGCCGAGTTCGTTGTTCGAGCCTTCTGCCAGCAACGTGCACCAACTCTTGATGTCCGACGCCAACTCCGTCAGATCCTGCCTATTCAAAGAGCGCGTTGTCAGTTGACCGTGGAAGATTTTGTTGCGGTGATCGATCGCTTCATCGAGCCGCGCACGGAGGCGATTGTGTTGGTTCCCGACCAGTGCGTGGATTGGTTGTGGGTACAACGCGTCAAATCCTGCTAGAAAGCCGACGAAGTACACGTTTCGGTTTCCGGCGAGAGTGTTGCGAAGGGCGGTCACGGCAGCGGGGCCGAATGTTGGGAACTGATAGACAAGGTGCGTGACAAGCTTGCGGGCCTGGCGTTCCGCCTTGATTAGGGCGAGTGCGAACGCGTCAACGGCGCGGGTCTCGGCTCCCGACCCGAGCAGCAGATCTACGGTGGAGAATTCCTCAGTCACGCTCGCTGTTCCCACTCACACCTCCTGCATTGGCATCGTAGCTGAGGAAGCCACATCCGGCCATCACGTAGTTGCCAGAACGCGATCTGCGCGCAGGCGCGGTCAAGGCCGAAGCCGCTCACGATCACGCGGGCGGAGCGAAGCGACGAGCCTTGACGGCGCTGAGCACAGATCGAAACTCGAATGCGTGATGGCCGGCGGGCTGGAACTGAGCTCCCAACCGGCCTGTTCAGCGGCCTGATTCTTCCGCAAGATCCGACGTGGAACTCGCGGCACGACTTGGCCACGATTGGGGCCAGCATCTCCCGTTCGATCGGCGGCGCGCACTGCCCCGATTCAAGCCGGCACCGACACCGACAGCCATGGCGTGAGCGACCCCTCCGGACACGCGCGGGACGGAATCCGTTGCGCCAAGCGGGGTCGCTCACGCCATGGTTCCCTGTGTTGGCGTTCTACTCTTGCGCCGGCTGGGGCGGCACAGAGCGCCGCCCAGGGACAGCGGCGGCTGGTTGCTGCGCGGCGAAGTTGCTGGCGCTCAGACAGTTGTCAGGCGCGATGGCGGATAGGCGCCAATGACGGTCGCGCACGCGGCCAGGTGGTCGAGCGTTTCCAGAGGGGACGACCTCCGAAATCGAGGTTGTCCCCCTGGTTGTCCTCTGCTGTTGCGATCTGTCGTCGGCGACGAACGCACAGCGGACCGTCATGCTGGCCTCGTCGACGTCGCGGCCACACGTTCGGCCGAACGGCTGGCAATACTATGCCGTCCTGGCGTACTTCTGCCGTGCGATAGCTGGTGCCGCGCCGCCTTCACCGGTCCCGTCAGGCGACGTCAACCAAGGGTGAGAGATGCAGGTATTGACGGGCCAGGTCGACGCACTCGATCCGGCCGTCCCCGCGGTCGAGTGCCACGCCGAGCGCCCTGGAATCAGCCATGCGGACCGTCTTCTCTGAGTCGACGAGCCACTGCTGATAGAGGGCGCTGAACCGCGGTCCGTCGAACCCCGTCGGGTTGTAGCGACGGTGCTGGTCGGGTGAGTTGGAGTTCGGATCGGTGCACCCTAGCCGTCCGCGAAATGCGTTCTCCAGCATCTCCGCACGCCCATCGAGCGACATCGCCAGATGCTCACGAACGGCACGCAGGTAGGCATGCCGAGCCTTGGCCAACGGCTTCGGGAACAGCAGGCGGATCGTCCAACGTGAGAGGGCCCGGAGCAGCGCAACGTGCCGCAGTAGGAACAGCCGAAAGTCCCACGGTGACGGCCTTCTCACGAGATAGACGAAGACCGCTTGATCCGCAACGTCAGGTTGGACTCCGACGGGCAACTTGTCCGGAAAGTACCGAACGGCTGCCTCGGGGCCGTCACCGAATCGCAGCCGCGGGAACTCCAGCCACGACAGCTTGTCCCCCACTGCGCGCAGGAAGTACTTTCGTTTGTCGTTGGCCGGCCCGAGCCATCTCAACGAACGGTCCTCGAGCACGGCGTCGAGCAGCATCACGCGCTCAATCATCCTTCCCTGCGCCGCACGCTTCCGAAAGCGGCTGTCGGCTTCGTCAATTGCCGACCAGAGCGGCTTGTAGTGAAGGTGGAACATGCGCCCGCGATGGACTTTGCCCGGCGTGATCGGAGTGGCCAGTCGACGGTCGACCAGGTCCTTGATGAAGTTCGTGG
>JBDTOH010000533.1:0-4198 GCA_039933355.1 Gemmatimonadota bacterium
GAGGACGTCTTCGAGGGTCAGCGGCTCGAAGTAGAGCACGTCGGACATGTCGAAGTCGGTCGAGACCGTCTCCGGATTGGAGTTCACCATCACGGTCCGGTAGCCCATCTTGCGGAGCGCGAGGACTGCCCGGACGCAGCAGTAGTCGAACTCGACGCCCTGGCCGATCCGGTTGGGCCCGCTGCCGAGGATGATCACCGTCTTGTTCCCGACCGGCGCCGCTTCGTTCTCCTCGTCGTAGGACGAGTAGAGATAGGGCGTGGTCGAGGGGAACTCGCCGGCGCAGGTATCCACCATCTTGTACGCCGGCCGGATGCCTAACGCGTGCCGCCGCTTCCGGACGGCGGTCTGCGAGATTCCCCAGAGATCGCCGAGCTGGCGGTCGGAGAAGCCCATCCGCTTCATCGCGCGGATGAGCGCCTTCTCGGCGGCTTCCGCGGCGGGGTCCTCAAGCGGCGCCAGCGAATCGGCGGGTGCGCCGACGGGTCGCTTCGCAGCCATCCAGTCCCGTTCCGCTCGGACCAGCTCCTCGAGCTGGCTCAGGAACCAGGGATCCATTCGGGATCGCTCGGCGATCGCGTCGACCGAGACGCCCATGACGAGGAGCCGCTTGATCTGGAACAGTCGCTCGGGGGTCGGCGTGCCGATCGCGGCAAGAATCCCTTCCTTGGTGCCGTCGGTGAGCCGGTCGTCGCTCAGGGTAGCGCCGACGGTCCAGCCGGTGCGGTCGATCTCGAGGCCGCGGAATCCCTTTTGGAGGGCCTCTTTGAAGGTCCGGCCGATCGCCATCACCTCGCCGACCGACTTCATCTGGGTGGTGAGCGTAGGGTTGGCGGCCGGGAACTTCTCGAAGGCAAACCGGGGGATCTTGACGACCACGTAGTCGAGCACCGGCTCGAAGCTCGCGGGGGTCTTCTTGGTGATGTCGTTAGGCAGCTCGTCGAGCCGGTAGCCGACCGCCACCTTGGTCCCGATCCGGGCGATCGGATAGCCGGTCGCCTTCGACGCGAGGGCGGAGGACCGGGAGACCCGCGGGTTCATCTCGATGACCAGCTGTTCGCCGGTCTCCGGGCTCACCGCGAACTGGATGTTGCAGCCGCCCGCCGCCACGCCGACCTCGCGGATGATCTTGCAGGACGAATCCCGCATGACCTGGTATTCCCGGTCGGAGAGCGTCATCGCGGGGGCCACCGTGACCGAGTCGCCGGTGTGGACGCCCATGGGATCGATGTTCTCGATCGAGCAGACGATGACGACGTTGTCGGCGCTGTCCCGCATGACCTCGAGCTCGAACTCCTTCCACCCGATGACGCTCCGCTCGACCAGGACCGAGCCCACCGGCGAGAGCTCGAGCCCGCGCCGCAGCATGCTCTCGAGCTCGTCGCGGTTGTAGGCGATCCCGCCGCCGGTCCCGCCTAACGTGAACGACGGCCGGAGAATCGCCGGGTAGCCGGTCCGGGCGACCGCCTCGAACCCCTCCTCGACGGTCCGGACCGTCATTCCTTCGGGAGTCGCGAGCCCGATCCGCCGCATCGCCTTGGCGAACTCGTCGCGGTCCTCGGCCACCCGGATCGCCCGCTCGCTCGCGCCGATCAGCTCGACGCCGTACTTCTCGAGGACGCCGTTGCGGAAGAGCGCCATCGCCACGTTGAGCGCCGTCTGGCCGCCCATCGTTGGGAGCAAGGCGTCGGGCCGCTCCCGGGCGATGATCTTCTCGACCCACTCGGGCGTGACCGGCTCGATGTAGGTCCGGTCCGCCACCTCGGGGTCGGTCATGATCGTGGCGGGATTCGAGTTCACCAGAACGACCCGGTAACCCTCTTCTTTGAGGGCGCGCGCCGCTTGGGTGCCGGAGTAGTCGAACTCCGCCCCCTGGCCGATGATGATCGGCCCGGAGCCGATCAGGAGGATGGTCTTGAGGTCAGTCCGCTTGGGCATCGATGAGGTCTCTAAGCGTCTGATCGAGGGAAAGGCGCGGCGTCCACCCCGTCGCCTGGACGAGCCGGCCGGGGTCGCCTACGAGATGCTGGAGATCATTGGACCGCCCCAGCGCCGGATCGTTCTCGACGAGGGGAGAAAAACCTAACAAATTCGCCAACCTGTCCTTGACGTCCGCGAGCGAGTGGCCGACGCCGCTCGCGACGTTGTACACCGTGCCGGCCGCGCCCCGCTCCACCAGGAGTCGATACGCAGCGACGACGTCCCGCACGTCGAGGAGATCCCGCACCGGCTCGAGGTTTCCGGCCTTGATGACCGGCGCACCGGCCCGGCCCGCGGCACGGAGGCGGAGCGCGAGCGCGGGGATGACATACTTCTCGCTCTGTCCCGGGCCGGTGTGCGGAAACGACCGCGCGACGAGCGCGCGGAGCCCGGTCCGCCGATGCACCTCGAGCGCGGCAACCTCGGCGCCCACCTTACTGGCCGCATATGGCGAGCAGGGGATCAGCGGGTCGGCCTCGAGGTGAGCGACGCCGTTGCCCTGGCCATACACCTCGCCGGTTGAAACCAGGAGAAACATTGGATCGCCCTCGCCCCGGACCACCTGATGGCCGAAGCCTTCGGCGAGCCGGGCCGTTCCCGCCGCGTTGACAGACCAGGCGTGCGCCGGATCGCTCCGGGCATCGCTACCCGACGCGATCGCGGCAAGATGAATGACGGCGTCCACGCGTTCCTTGGTGAGCAGGTCGACCGAGTCCGGCGACATCAGATCAAAGTCGATCCAGTGAACCGCCATGCGCTCGGACTCCTTCAGCATGGCGGGCGCGGTCGCCCCCATCCGAATGGCGCCAACCACGGCGTCTCCGCAGGCGAGCAGGTGATGCACCAGCCAGCCGCCGACGAACCCGTCGGCCCCGGTGACCAGCACCTTCATCGCCGTGCCTGCGAGAGGCGTGCGAGATCGTCGTCCACCATCATGCGAATCAGCTCGGCGAAGGAGACCTTTGGTTTCCAGCCGAGCTCCCTCTCTGCTTTCGACGCATCGGCGATGAGCAGATCCACTTCCGCCGGCCGGATGAAGGCCGGGTCGGTGACGACATGCTTGCGCCAGTCGAGGCCCACGCAGTCGAAGGCGAGCTCGACCAGCTCGCGGACGCTGTGCGCCTTCCCGGTTCCCAGCACATAGTCGGTGGGCTCGGTGCGCTGAAGCATCATCCACATCGCCTCGACGTAGTCGCCGGCAAAACCCCAGTCGCGCTTCGCATCGAGATTGCCGAGGTGGAGCTCTTTCGCCAAACCTAGCTTGATCCGCGCCACGCCGTTGGTGACTTTGCGGGTGACGAACTCGATCCCGCGACGCGGGCTCTCGTGATTGAACAGAATCCCGCTCATGGCGAAGAGGCCGTACGACTCGCGGTAATTCACGGTCAGCCAATGACCGTAGAGCTTCGCGACCCCGTACGGCGATCGGGGATAGAAAGGCGTCCGCTCGTTTTGGGGCGTCTCCTGGACCTTCCCGAACATCTCGGAGCTCGACGCCTGATAGAATCGGGCCTGCGGATAGGCAAGGCGGATCGCTTCCAGGATGCGGGTCACGCCGAGCGCGGTGAATTCCCCGGTGAGCACCGGCTGCGAGAACGACGTCGGCACGTACGACTGGGCCGCGAGGTTGTAAACCTCGTCCGGCCGGCATTGCTGGACCACCTGAGTGAGGCTGTGCTGGTCGAGCAGATCGGCGTGGACGATCGTGATCCGCTCGAGCAAGTGCTCGATCCGCTCGTAGCTGTGATGGCTGGTCCGCCGTACGACCCCGAAGACCTCATAGCCCTTGGCCAGCAAAAACTCGGCGAGATAGGACCCGTCCTGGCCGGTGACCCCGGTGATCAGCGCGCGCGGCATCAGCCGTCGTCTCCCTCTCGTCGGACGGCGCGCGACGAGCTCAGGGCGAGTTGCCCCAAAGCCGCACCCGGCCTATGTTTACCGGCTCTCAAATCGTTGCCCAAACCGTTCGGTGGTTGGAGATCCGTCTTATGGCCCGCGTCTGCTCTATCTGTGGTAAGGGACCGGTGACTGGTAATCACGTCAGTCACGCGAACAATCGCAAAAAGCGCCGTTGGTTCCCCAACCTGCAGACGGTGCGTGTGATGGTGGCCGGCGCCCCGAAGCGAGTCCGCGCCTGCACCAACTGCATCAAGAGCAATCGAGTCAAGAAGGCCGCCTGAGCCCGATGGCGCTGCATCTCATCAAGATCGCGGTCGGC
>JBDTOH010000534.1:0-4198 GCA_039933355.1 Gemmatimonadota bacterium
GGGCCAGCGTCGCGATCTTTCTCTGGGCCGCCTGGACCAACTCTCGCATCGCGCTGACCCGGCCGGCGGACTACCAGACGTTCGGAGAGCTCACGGTCCTCGGGGTCTATCCCGGTTTCCTCCACGGCTGGTTTCGCGATCAAACGGTCCTGCTCCTGCTCCCGATTGCGGCCGGCGAGCTGATCATCGCCGTGCTCCTGCTCTCGAGTGGCCGCGCCGCCCGGCGGCTTGCCGTTCTCGGAGCCGTCGTCTTCCTGCTCGCCATCGCGCCGCTCGGCGTGGGCTCGGCGTTTCCCTTCTCGTTGACATACGGCCTCGCGCTCGTCATCATGGCGCAGCGCTCGAACGCCGGGAGACCCGCCGGGCCGGATCGAGGCGGCGCCCCGGCGCTTCGTTAGGCGGGCATTCTCGTTCTTGGATCCCATTCCATGACCCACTCTGAGCGGCATCGTACCGCCCACATCGGCTGGCTCCGCGCCGCGGTCCTCGGAGCGAACGACGGCCTGATCTCGACCGGCAGCCTCATCGTCGGGGTTGCGGCGGCCCAGACGAGCCGGGAGCCGGTCCTCCTTGCGGCGTTGGCCGGGTTGGTAGCGGGAGCGCTGTCGATGGCGGCGGGCGAATACGTCTCCGTCAGCTCCCAGGCCGACACCGAACGCGCCGATCTCGCGCGGGAACGACTCGAGCTTGCCGCGGCCCCGGACCTCGAGCGCGCTGAGCTGGCGGGGATCTACGTGGCCCGCGGCCTCACCCCCGACCTCGCGGGGCAGGTGGCCGATCAGCTGATGGCCAAGGATGCCCTCGCCGCTCACGCTCATGACGAGCTTGGTCTGTCGGAGCTCACTCGCGCCCGGCCGTTCCAGGCCGCCATCGCCTCCGCCGCCGCCTTTGCCGCCGGCGCCGCGCCGCCGCTGCTCCTGGTCGTCACCCGTCCTCTCACCCACCTAACGCCCACGGTGATGGGAGTGTCGCTCCTGCTGCTCGTGTTGCTGGGCGGATTCGCCGCTCGCCTCGGTGGCGCCCCAATCGTCCGCGGCTCCGTCCGGGTCGCCTTTTGGGGTGCCGCGGCCATGGGCGCCACGGCGCTGGTAGGCCGCCTGTTCGGAACGGTCGCCTAGAAGGACGGCTCCACTGTCAGAGGTCCGCCGGAGAACGCCCGCCCCAGTTTCTCCCCACTCCGCCTCGATTCGAGTCCCCCCGGACGCGGGTCGGTGGGCTGGACATCCCCGTATCACCAACCTCCGGCCACCTTCCCGTCCTACCTTCCTTCCGTCTTACCGTCTTACCGTCTTACCGTCTTACCGTCTTACCGTCCTACCGTCTTACCGTCTTACCGTCTTACCGTCTTACCGTCTTACCGTCTCATTTCCCCGAAATCGCGTCCATCAGCAATCCCTGCGCTCGCTTGAGATCCGCAAAGCCCGGCTGCATCCCCGGGAAGTGGCCCATCCTGACGATCACGAGATCGTGCGACGGCACGATGAACACGTCCTGCTCGCCGGCGCCGCGGAAGGCGTACGCATCTTTCGGAAGGTTCCACTGACCGGTCCCGTTCACCCAAACCATCCCGCCGTAGACCGGCTCCTTCCAGGCGGGCGCGGGCGTCGAGACGAACTTCACGAACCCCTCGGGCAGAAGCCGCCGCCCCTGCCACACGCCGTCGTTCAAGTAGAGAAGCCCGAGACGAGCCCAGTTGCGCGCGGTGCCGTAGTCGTAGCCGGTGAGCAGGAAGTTCCCGTACGGATCCGTCTCGAGCACCTGCCGGCGGATCCCGATGAGGTCGAAGAGCGCCCGTTGCGGATACGTGAGATACTCTTCGCCTCGGGCGCGCACGGCCTCCTTCACCAGATAACCCAGAGTGAGGGGATCGGCGTTGCGATACCGGCCGACGGTGTTAGGGGCGAACTGGAGCGGCCGGGTGATCGAGAACTGGAACGCGTCGATCGCTCCCGTATAGATCAGGTCGTGATCGAAATAGCCCGGTTCGTCCTCCGGCGACCCTCGGCTGAACCGGAGACCGCTGCTCATCCGCATCAAATCCATGATCCGGATCTTCGCGCGGGGGTCGTCGGGGCTCTTGTGCCACTCGGGCACCGGCGCGGGATCCTCGAGCTTGAAGACGCCGTCGTTGATGAGCCGCCCGATCAGCGTCCCCGTGATGCTCTTGCCCATCGACCAGCTCTCGAGCTGCATGTCGCGATTGGCGCCGTTTGCGTACCGCTCGGCGATGATCCGGCCCTTGTGGACTACTAGGAACGCGGCGGTGAGCCCTTCCGGCGTCGCGAACGCAGCGTCCACCGCTTTTCGGAGCTTGGTCGTATCGATTCCGGCTCCGAGCGGCCTGTTAGGTAGGACGTCCCCCATCGGCCAGGGAGTCTTGGCCCCGTCGCCGAGCCTGCTCGTCACTCTGACGGGCGTGAAGTGCACGGTGTCGAGCCCGGGCTGGTGAATGATGCAGCCCTGGTCCCCGTAGAATTGGGCTTCGCGGGTGATCCGGCCGGCCAGCGTGATGCGCGCCAACTTCCGCGCGCGATCGATCTCGACCTTGGAGATCGAATCCCGCTTGGCGGCGAGGAAGAAGACGGGCGCGAACGCGATGGACGGGCCCTCCTCCCGCCCCGAGACGAAGATCGCCGAGCAGAGGACCTTGGCCACGGCTGCGACGGACCAGCTGTCGGGGTTGTTGGGAGGGTAGCCTTCTTGGGCCTGGAGTGAGACCGATATCGCAACCAGCGCGATTGCGAGCGACCCGGGCACCGTGGACCGATGGATGTAGCGGCTCATCGGCATTAAGATGCGGCCCGGGCCCGCCCCCGTCCAGACCGCCGGGCGCGGCAAGACTCTCGGACATTCTTCGAGGCAACTATGCGTGGCATGCTCGTTCTTCTCGCGTTAGGGGTACCGGTCGCCGCTCGGGCGCAGCTTCGGGGGATCCCCTTCGACGTTCGCGTCCCCAAAGCACCGGCCGTCGCCACGGTGGACGGGAAGAACTACTTCATATACGAGCTCCGCATCACCAACTTGGGGCCCACCGAGTATCAGCTGGAAAAGGTCGAGGTCTCGGCCGCGGGCGCGCCCCTCGCCGCCTGGGAGGGCGACTCGCTCAAGGCGATCACCACCCGGATCGGCGAGAGCACAAGGGGCGCCGACGGCAGAGTGCTCCCCGGCGGCCGGCAGGCTCTGCTCTTCCTATATGTAACCACCCCCGCCGGCCCCGCCCCCAAGACCTTTCTCCACCGGATCGCCGTCGCCCATGCCGACTCCGCCAAGGGCACCGTCCACGATACCCTGAACGCGTTCCCGGTCGAGGTCGACGCTCGCTCGGTGGTGGTCGTTCGCCCCCCGTTCAAGGATGGGCCGTGGGTGGCCGTGAACGGTCCCGGCAACACCTCCGGTCACCGCCGAGCGGCGATTGCGGTCGAAGGCCAGAGCCGGATCTCCCAGCGGTTCGCCACCGATTGGATCAAGCTCGGCCCCGACGGCCGCGCCTTCCAGGGCGACTCCTCGAAGAACGACGCCTGGTACGGCTACCGGATGCCACTGCTCGCGGCCGGGTCGGGCGTAGTGGTGGAGGTCAAGGACAACATCCCCGAGAACGTCCCGTTCTCGCCGGTCCGCGCCGTGCCCATCACCCTCGAGACGATTGGCGGCAACCATGTCATCATCGATCTCGGCCAAGGTCGATACGCCTTCTACGCTCACATGGTGCCGGGTTCGCTCAAGGTCAAGCTCGGCGACAAGGTGAGCACGGGCCAGGTGCTCGGTTTGTTAGGCAACTCAGGCAACTCCACCGCCCCCCATCTCCACTTCCACGTGAGCGACGCCCCGTCCCCCCTCGGCTCCGAGGGAGTCCCGTTCCTGTTCGACGAGTACGAAAAGCTCGGCCAGGCTACCGCTCGTGGTCTGACCGGCCAATGGACCGCGTCGGCGCCCGCCGAGACCCATCGCAAGGAGCTGCCCCTGCAGAACCAGATCGTTCGGTTCGCGCGTTAGGGCGTGAGTGGGCGGAGATCGGGGTTGGGTCGACGGATACAGCGGATGAGCGGATACAACGGATGAGCGGATACAACGGATGAGCGGATACAACGGATCGATCACTGACGGAAACAGATCCGCTTATTGGTTTGGCGTCGGGGGACTTTTGTTCGCCGCCGCTCACCGCTGCCAATCCCGCGCAGGATCGATCAGTTGTATCCGC
>JBDTOH010000535.1:0-4198 GCA_039933355.1 Gemmatimonadota bacterium
AGAATCGGCTGGGTCATTCCGCGGATCTGGTCGGGCGTCGGTGAGGCCGCGTCCCAATACGCGTCCGGCGTTGGATGATCCACCCAGCGCTGAAACATGGTCGATCGGTTGCCGGCGATGCTGTCGAGCGAACGAAACGGTAGGTGCTCGGAATGGAGAGTCCGGGCGTAACCCGCCCACTGCGCCATGTCGCTGAAGACGGTCGGCTGGGCGGCGTGTCCGCTGGTGTACGTGAGCCACTGAATGATGTAGGTCGAGAAGATGTTGGCCTCGAACGGGAAATCGAGGCCGAGGTAGGTCGGCGCCACCGGCACGATGGTGGTCAGATGCGGCGGGAGCTCCTTGAGGGTCGCCCATTGGTCGAACCCGCCGTACGAGCCGCCCCACATCGCGGTCTTCCCGTTGGACCACGGTTGCCGGGCAAACCACTCGACCGCATCGTGCCCGTCCTTCGCCTCGTTGACGAACGGCTCGAACCGACCCTCAGAGTTTCCCCGGCCTCGCACGTCAACCGCCGCGAAGACATATCCGTGCCGGGCCTGGTAGAGACCCCAGTTGTGGTAGGTGTCGCCGATGTACGGCGTCAGGGTAAAGATCACCGGAAGCGGCACGCGGGCGCCGCGCGGGCGGTAGAGCGTGGCGTTGAGCCGGATACCGTCACGGAGCGGGATCTTGACGCCCCAGACGATCTCGACTGCGGTGGTGTCCGGTGCCTGTGCGGAAAGGCCGGCGGGCACGAGTGTCAGGAGCACAGCGAATAGCCGGCGAGCCATCGATCGGCCTCCGCGGGTTTGGGAGTCGGTGCTGGATTGTGCCTAACGTGGCCGAATGCCGGCGGACCTTGGATCGTTGCCCCCGCCGCGCGCATAGTAGCCGAAGATACTAGCAGATAACACGGTCAAGCAACGAGGTCGCGCCGGGCGGGGTTACGATGGAGAGCTCGAGCCGGCAGGCCGGCTCGAGGTTGCTGCGGCTCAGGCCGGCCTACTTGACCTTGGGCGCTCTGCTGTCCTGGCCGCCTTGTCGGAGGATGAGCGCGGTCGCGGCGCCGCTTGCGTCCTTGACGAAGCTCACCTGGATGTCCGCCTCCTTGATGAAGAAGTCGGTCTCCGATTCGGAATAGAGCCGGACCTTGCTCTGACCGGTTGCCTCGACGAAGAGGTTCGCATTCTCGAGCGTGACGGTGAGCGTCAAGGTCGGCGCCAGCTGATAGACGCCGGTGTACCGCTCGAGAATGCCGGGATCGACGCCCACCTCTTTGCGGACTGCGGGAGGCCGGGTCAACGGCAGGCGCTGATCCATCAGATGCATGCCGATGTCGTCCGCACCGATCGCCGAGTTGGTGAGCACAATGACGCCGGCGTGTTTGACGGGGTCGAAGCCCATGAAGGTCCGATACCCGCCGGTGCCGCCGTTATGCCAGACGAGGCTCGCGCCGTCCGGCCCGTGAAGGATGTGCCATGCGAGCCCGATCGTCATCTGCGGGCCGCCCGCCTCGTGGCGGCTCGTATGGGTCATCGCCAGCGTCTTCCCGAGCGGCTTGCTGGCCGAGTCCATGTTTGCCGCGAGGTACTTGAACATGTCGTTGACCGTTGAGCGGAGCGCGCCCGCGCCCGCGAGCGTGGGGAGGTCCCAGAGCGGCACCGGCTTCAACACCTCGTTGTGGCCGACCGCGAGGCGGCGGCGCATGTCGGCGGTGAGGCCAACCTTGGTGTCGGTCATGCCTAACGGCTTCAAGACCCGCTCGGTCACCGCCTCCTCCCAGCTCTTTCCGAGCCGGCGCGCGAGGGCGTGCCCGAGGAGCCCGACGCCCAGGTTCGAGTACTCGTACTTGGCCCCGATGTCTCGCTGGAGCTGGTAGCCGGAGATGAACTGATACATCTGGTCGACGGTGTAGTCGGCGTAGGGATTCGTCATGTCGGCCGGGTGGAAATTGGACGGCATGCCGGGCAACCCGGACGACTGGGTCGCGAGGTCGTAGAGGGTGATCTGCTTCCCGCCGCGCTCGGGAATCTTCACCGTCGACGGCAGGTACTTGGCGACCGGATCGTCGAGCTTGACCTCGCCCTTCATCACCATGTCCGCGAGTAATGCGGCCGTGAATGTCTTAGTGATCGAGCCGATCTCGAAGACCGAGCTCCCGTCGAGCGCGACGCCGTCCTGGCCCGAGGACCCGGCGTGGTAGATCCGGATCTTCCCCCCCGCATCCATGGTCCCGACGACGAGGCCGAACGTGCGCTTCTCAGCGACGCGCTCGTCGAGGATGCGCTGGATCGTGGAGTCGGGCGGGAACGGGCTTTGAGCGGCGAGCGGGGCGAGTGCCGCGGAGGCCAAGGCGAGGCCGGCGAAGGAACGGACGAGAACGGACATGCAGACCTCGACAGGGGAGAGACTCACGGCCTGAAAACTACCCCGGCGAGACCGTGAGCCCCACCCCACCCGCGCCTCACGCCCCCGGCATGTGGTAGAAGAACTGCTCCTTCACGATCTTGTCTCCTTCGACCCAATAGAGCGCCATCTCGTCGAGCGTCATCCGCTGCTTGTTGATCTTGCTGGTGACGTCGAAGATATACCGCAGGGCAAACTGGTTTCCCGCGATGAACGGCCCTTCGATCTTGCCGTCGTGTACTTCCATGGTGGAGTTCCACATCTCGCCTTTTTTCCTGCACGCGTCGATTCCCTTGACGTCGCGCGGATTCCCGATCGGTTCGATGCTGACGATGTCCTTGTGGTAGTGCGCGTTCACCGCGCCGTGATAGTCGCCTGCGCGGACCTTGGCAGTGAGATCATTGGCGACATCGGTCGTGCTCATGGGGACTCCTTCGGTTGGGACGTGACGGGGAACCTACGAGGCTGAGACGAGTGCGAGCTCGGGAATCGCGGGGGGCCCGGGACGGGTCCGGCTCCCGCTCCGGTCGGGCCGGCCGCGCCGCCGCCCGCCCTGCTTTGGAAATCCGTGAATCTGCTGGAGTGCCCCGAGCCGACGGGTTAGGGCGACGATATAGTCGCGCCCGGCGCTGTGGCGGCCGCCGTAACGGGCCCGGTACTGCGCGCTCAGTCCGGGGAACTCGCGCTCGAGCACCGGCATGAAGCCGGCGCGCGCCACCGGCGCGAGGCGGAGCGGATGCCCGACCGCGTACGCCGCGCCGGCTTCCTTGGCGGCGGCGACGAGCGCGCCGAGCTTGCTCCAGGAATCGGTTAGGCGGGGTACGATCGGCGCGATCAAGAGCCCGGTGTGAATGCCGGCGGCGGCGAGCGCCTGAAGCCCGCGGAGCCGCGCGTGCGGAAGCGGTGTCTTCGGCTCGAGCTGCCGGATCAGCTGAGCGTCCGCGGTGATGAGCGAGATGCTCACGCTGACCGCGTTGTGCTCGCCGAGACGGCTGAGGACGTCGATGTCGCGAGCCACGAGCGGCGACTTGGTCGTGATGCTGACGGTGAGCCCTCGATATGAGCAGAGCGTCTCGAGCACGGTCCGCGTGACTCGGAAGCGCCGCTCTGCGGGCTGATACGGATCGGTGGCCGTGCCGATCAGCAGCGTCGAGCCGGCAAGCTGGGCTGGGTCGAGGGTTCGCAAGAGCGTCAGCGCGACGTTCTGCTTGACGTAGATGGCGCGCTCGAACGCCTCGCTGGTCGACTCGATGACCGGTGCCTCAGGCAACGGCACGGTGCTGCGCTCGGTGACCCAGCCGTGAGTGGCGCGAGCGTAACAGTAGGAACAGCCGAATTCGCAGCCGACATAGGGATTGAGCGACCAGAAGCTCATGCCCGTCGCCGCGGGCGGATTGATGATGCGCTTCACGTCGAGCCCGAGGAAACGGGTTCCGCGCTGACGCTCGTCCAGGACCGGGAGCGCCCGGTGAACAGCCTCTAGCCCGAGGCCGAGCTGAGGACCGGGCGTCGGCTTCATCCGCACTTTCCCCAGCCGCATTGCGCGCAGGTGATGCAGGCCGATCCGCGGATGAGCGGGCCCGAGCATTCCGGGCAAACCCGCATCAGGGGAGTGGGTCGCTCGGCGACGACGGCCGGAGTGGGAGCGGGCTTGGTGGGCTGGTAGATCGTGGGTTTGAGGAGCATGGGACCCGCCCTGCCAATTTCGGTATTTGTTCGGTATCCTCCCCGAATATGCGAGTGACTGGCGTGTTCGTCAAGGCGCCGGGCGGTACGGCTGGGTCCAATCCAATCGGACCCCGCGCCGGAC
>JBDTOH010000536.1:0-4196 GCA_039933355.1 Gemmatimonadota bacterium
GCCTTCACTCCCGGGAGGGTCGCGAGCGCCGTGGTCAACCGGTCCCAGTATCCGCCCTGCCTTGTCGAGTCGGCCCGGTATCGCGGGCCGGTGAGGGTCGCCGACACGGACACCACGTTGGTGTCGAAGCCGAGCTCCCGGCCCTGCAGAACTTGAAAGCTCCGGATGAGGAGGCCGGCACCGGTGAGAAGCAAGAGCGCCAGCGCGACCTCTGCCACGAGGAGAATCGACCCCGGCAGCGCCCGGCTTCCCTGCACCTGTCCCCGGGATCCGGCCGCGATCAGCCCGCTGAGCGCAAGCCGCGATGCCTGGAGCGCGGGGGCGAGGCCGGTGCCCGCGCCGGCCAGAAGTGAGACCAGGATCCCGAAGCCCACGACCCAGGCATCAATCCGGATCTCGCCCGCCCGCGGGATCTGCGCGCCCCAGGCGCGGAGAACGCCCGCGACGCCGGCTTCGGCCACTACCAGCGCGAGCGCGCCGCCAACGGCACCGAGGAGGCAGTGCTCGACCAGGACCTGCCGGATCAGCCGCGAGCGGCCGGCGCCTAACGCCGCGCGGACCGCCATCTCGCGGACCCGGACCAGGCCCCGGGCAAGGTGCGCGGCGGCCAGGTTGGCGCAAGCTACGAGGAGGACCAGCGACACTGCGCCCATGAGAAGCGCGAGCGAGGCGCTCGAGTCGCCGACGAGCCGGTCCTGGAGCGGTCCCACCATCACTCCGTACGAATACACCGCGGCCGGATCGCTCGCGTGGATCCGGGCCGCGATCGTGGTCAGCTCGGCCTCGGTTCCCCCGATCGTCGATCGGGCCGCCATCCGGCCGATTCCAAACCAATTGATGAGGTTGCGGGCGCCCCCATGGTCCGGTTCGAAATGGGTCGGGAGCCAAAGCTCCGTTCCCGCCGGGTACTCCTGGCCCGCCTTGACCACGCCCACGACCCGGTAGGGATGCGACTCGATCGTGAGCGGCGTACCTAACGACGGGTCGGCGCCGAGGACGCGCCGCCAGAACGGCTCGCCGACCACGACGATCGGCTCGCGGGCGGCGGCTTCCGCGGCGGTCGGCGGGCGGCCGACTACGAAGTCCGCTCCCAGGACCGAGAAGAAGTCGGCGCTGACCATCTCGCCGGCCGCGCGGACCGGCGCGCCGTCCTGTACTACCGCGACGCGGCGGTCCATGTGGATCGCGGATGTCGCGAGCCCCCGCCCCTCGCGCCTCCAGTCGAGCCAGTCCGCCGAGGACACGACCGGGACCCGGTTGTGCAGGGAGTCCACGCTGTAGAGCGCCACCAGGCGGTCGGGGTTTGGAAAGGGGAGCGGGCGGAGCAGTACCGAGCGCGCCAGCGTGAACGTCGCGGTGGCGGCGCCGATTCCGAGCGCGAACGTCGCGACGGCGATCGCCGTGAACGCAGGGGCCCGTCGCGCCTGCCGGACCGCAAGCCTAACGTCGGCGATCAGGGACCCGATTTGGTCCCGGCTCCGCCGCGCGGTGGCTCGGCGCCGGGCGCCGGTCCTGAGATCGCGGCGAGCCTGCGCGAGATCGCCTGGCCCGAATCGCCGCTCCGCCTCGGCGCGGGCCTCGCCCGGGCTCATCCCAGCGCGGACGAGGTCCTGGGTCCGCATCGCCAAGTGGGTCTCGATCTCCTCGTCCATCTCGAACTCTGGAGACTCCTTGTTCCCAAAGCCAAGACGGACCAGTCGCTGGTAGGCTCGCTTGGGCCCCATGGGTTCCCCTCGGCAGGATCCGGCTGGTCAGCCGCGGCGGGTTGCGACCGCAAGAATCGCCGACACGGACTTGGTGTATCGGGTCCAGGTCTCGGCTTGGGCTCGGAATCGCTGCCGGCCCGTCGCGGTCAATCGGTAATATCGCGCCCGGCGATTGTTGTCGGTCACAGCCCACTCGCCGTCGACCAATCCCCTGGTTTCGAGGCGCTGAAGCGCTTGGTAGAGCGCGCTGTCGTCGACGGCCAGGGCGCCTGCGGACTGTTGCTCTAGCCACGTGGCGATGCCGTACCCGTGCATCGGGCCCCAGCTCAAGGTCTTGAGAATGAGGAGGTCGAGTGTCCCCTTGAGCAGCGGGAGGTCGGCCGGCTCGTCGTCTTTCACTCTACCACGCTCACCGTATGTTCTGGACCATATGGTATGGATTGCCGCGGCGGGCGTCAAGGGGAGGGGCTTAGGGAATCGGGCATAGGGAGGCGGGCATAGGCATAGGGGAACAACTGGGCCGTCGCGTCCCGAGGAGTGCCAATGGCGTCGATGCTTGCTCTACCCCTAAGCCCTAAGCCCTAAGCCCTACTTCCCCAAGCCCTAGCCCTTGAACAATGCGCTGTACGCATTGAGCGCCGGCGACCCGCCGAGGTGCGCGTACAGGACTGTGGCGCCGGCGGGGATCGCTCTGTTCTTCACCATGTCGATCAAGCCCGCCATCGACTTTCCCTCATAGACCGGGTCGACGATCATGCCCTCCAATCGGCCCGTCAAGAAGATGGCGTCGAGAGTTTCTGGGGTCGGGATGCCGTACGTGTCGCCCGAATAGGCGGTCTCGAGGATGACGTCCTGATCCACGATGTCCTGCCCGAGCGACACCAGTCCCGCGGTCGCTCGGGCGATCTTGAGCACGGCCGAGCGGGTCTCGTCCGGTTTGGCGCTCGCGTCGATCCCGATTACCCGCCGCGGGCGGTCCTGGGCCTTGAACCCCACCACCATCCCGGCGTGGGTGCTTCCGGTCACGCTGCACACGATGACGTGATCGAAGAAGACACCTAACGCCTTCTCCTGCTGCTCCACCTCCATGGCGAAGGCCGCGTAGCCGAGCCCGCCTAACGGGTGGTCGGAGGCACCGGCCGGGATGGGATAGGGCTTTCCACCACGCGCTTTCACCGTGTCGAGGGCCCGCTGCCAGCTCTCCCGGAGCCCGATGCTGAAACCCGCGGGACTCATCTCGACGTGGGCGCCCATGATCCGACTGAGCTGGATGTTGCCGACCCGGTCGTAGACGGCATCGGGCCAATCGACCCAATGCTCCTGCACCAGATACGCTTTGAGGCCGGCGGTGGCGGCGGCGGCGGCGACCTGGCGGGTGTGGTTCGACTGAATGCCGCCGATGGAGACGAGCGTGTCGCATCCTCGGGCGAGCGCATCGGGCAGCAGGTATTCGAGCTTTCGGATCTTGTTGCCGCCGTACGCGAGCCCGCTGTTGCAGTCATCCCGCTTGGCCCAGATCGCGGCGCCACCCAGGTGTGTGCTCAGCCGCCGGAGCGGATGCATCGGCGATGGGCCGAACGTCAGCGGATAGCGGTCGAATTGAGACAAATCCATGGATGAGGTCACCAGCGCTCCAAGGTTTCGGAATGACGCCGGCGTGGCAGTTTCACGCCGAGGCGTTCACGGCTGCAAGAGCGTCGCGGCGGGCTTTCGACGCCAGCGAGAGAAATGCGGCCAGTCGGGAACCCGCACCCTCGATGTGCTCGGTTAGGACTTGGACCGCGCCGGCGATGTCCCGCCTGCTGCAGGCGTCCAGGAGACCGCGGTGCTCCCGTTGCGACTGGGCCTGATGACCGAGCGTGGAGAGCACGAGCCTGATGTAGCGGTCGACCCGCGTATGCAGCCCCTGGATGGTGGACAGCAGCAGGGGGCGCCCGCACGGCGCGTAGAGGCGCGCATGGAAATCCCAGTTGTGCCGGCTCCAGCGGGCGACATCGGTCTCATGGTCGAGATCGTCGAGAGCGGAGGCGGCAACTCTGAGATCGCGAGGGCTCAATCCATCGATCGCATGACGGATCGCCAGCGTCTCCAGCGCGACTCGCATCTCGGCGATCGCGTCGGATTCGGCGGCGGAGAGCGTTGTGACTACCACGCCGCGGTTCGGATAGAACGTGACGAGCCCCTCGGCTTCGAGCTGCCGGAGCGCCTCGCGAACCGGGATCTTGCTCACACCGAGCTGGGTCGCGAGGTCCTCTTGCCGGAGGGGCTGGAGGTCGCTGAAGCGTCCGGAGAGAATTGCTTCGCGGAGTACGATGGCGGCCATCTCGGGCGTCCTTTGCGACCGGTGGACCGCTTCGGCCATGAGATCATGGAGATCGACGGGCACGGTCATCTCGCCCGGTACGCGGGAGCGTAATGCGGCCATGGCGCTGTCTGCTCTACGATCCGCTCGAGTCGGAGCGCGATATCGTCCCGCCAACGCCGGCAGAC
>JBDTOH010000537.1:0-4191 GCA_039933355.1 Gemmatimonadota bacterium
ACTTCAAGGTCGTCGACCGAATCCCGGCCTACTACTCGCCCGGGCACCTGATGATTCCCGGTGGCGACACCCGCAAGCCGTACGGCAAGTACCTCGTCTCGCTCAACAAGATCACCAAAGATCGCTATCTCCCGACCGGTCCCGAGCTGACCCAATCGGCCCAGCTCTTCGACATCACCGGCGACAAGATGAGGTTGCTGCTCGACTTCCCGACCACGGGCGAGCCGCACTACGCTCAGGCAATCCTCGCCTCGAAAATCAAAGAGCAGCAGAAACGCATCTACGCCCTGGCTGAGAGCACCCATCCCGACGTCACCAAGAGCGAGAAGGAAGCGAAGGTCGTGCGTCGTGGGAACCAGGTCCACATCTATATGACGGCGATCCGCAGTCACTTTGTGCCGGACAATATCGAAGGCGTGCAGGTCGGCGACTCGGTCTTCTTCCACGTAACCAATCTGGAGCAGGACTGGGATGTTCCCCACGGCTTCGCGGTGATCGGTGCCCGGACGTCGGAGCTCTTGATCATGCCGGGCCAGACGCAGACCTTGATGTGGGTGCCGGAGAGGGTGGGAATCCTCCCCTTCTACTGCACCGACTTCTGCTCGGCGTTGCACCAGGAGATGCAGGGCTACGTGCGGGTCTCGCCGAAAGGCTCGAAGGTAGCCATCGCCTTCAACGCGGGCTCGTGATGAGTCGGCGGTCACGGATCCTGCTTGCCATCGCGGCGCTGTCG
This sequence comes from Gemmatimonadota bacterium, assembly GCA_039933355.1. Taxonomy (GTDB): domain Bacteria; phylum Gemmatimonadota; class Gemmatimonadetes; order Gemmatimonadales; family GWC2-71-9; genus SHZU01. The sequence continues at coordinate 734 of JBDTOH010000537.1, forward strand.
CTCTTGGTGACGAATGTGGCGCCGCTCTGGAAGATTGCGCTGCTCGCACCGCAGTACCCCGAAGGTCTCCGGATGTACATCTGGTCGCACCAGATGACCGGGGACCTTCGAAGCATCAACGGGCTCAATCACTACATCGGGATGAAGCAGATCCATCCGGAGGCGATTCCCGAGCTGCGCCTGATGCGGCCGATCGTGGCGGTGCTCGCGCTCCTCGGTGTGATCGCCGCCGTCTGGGGAAGGCGGCGGGCGCTCTACGCGTGGACGGCGCTCTTCGTCGCCGGATCGATCGTGGGTCTCGTGGACTTCTGGCGCTGGGGCTACGACTACGGCCATGATCTCGATCCCGAAGCGGCGATCAAGATTCCGGGGATGAGCTATCAGCCGCCGCTGATCGGGGTCAAGCAGCTGCTCAACTTCCGGGCGAGTTCCTGGCCGAGCCTCGCGGGGTGGGTCGTGATGACGGCGCTCGGCGTCGCGGTGATTCTCGTCGTGGTGGAGTGGCGGCGAGGACGAGTTCGAGCCGCTTCGCTCCAGGCCAAGGCCGTCTCACCGGCCTTGGCATGATCGGCGGCCTGTCAGTGCTCCTCGCCGGCACGATCGTGGTCCGGCCGGCCGGGCCGATCTCGACCCTCACTGCCGCGCTCGCCCGCGCCTCACCTAACGATACGATCGTGGTCGAGGCCGGCACATACCGGGAGCCGACGATCGTGGTCGGCCTTCGCGTTATGATTCTCGGGCACAACCAGCCGATCTTCGACGGCGGTGGCGACCACACCGTCTTCCGGGTGCTGGCCGACAGCGTCACGATCGACGGCCTTCTGATCCGGAACGTCGGGCCCACCAGCACCGAGGACCGCGCGGCGATCCGGCTCGAGGGCACGAGAGGGTGCGTGATCCGCCACAACGAGATCCGGGACACCTTTTTCGGGATTTATGCCGCGAAGGCGCACGGGTGCAGGATCGAGGGCAACACGGTCGTCGGGTCTGGGCGGACCGATGCGGAAAGCGGCAACGCGATCCATCTCTGGTCGTCGGACGGAATGTCTATCATCGACAACCGGGTCCGCGGGCATCGCGACGGGATCTACTTCGAGTTCGTCAAGGCGAGCCGGATCGAGGGCAACGAATCGCGCGGCAATCGACGGTACGGCCTCCACTTCATGTTCTCGGACAGTTGTACGTACCGGCGCAACGTTTTTCGGGAGAATGGGGCCGGCGTCGCGGTCATGTACACCAAACGGGTCACGATGACCGAGAACCGCTTCGAGCACAACAAGGGCCAGGCCGCGTACGGTCTCCTGCTCAAGGACATCACCGACAGCCGGATCGATTCCAACTATTTCGATCACAACACCATTGGCCTGTACCTTGAGGGATCCGACCACGTCACGGTCAGGGCAAACCAGTTCGATGCCAACGGTTGGGCGCTCCGCGTCCTCGCGAACGCCACCGAGAACCTCTTCGAGCACAACACATTCACGGGGAACGCCTTCGACGTCTCGACCAACAGCCGCTCGGCCAGCAGCACCTTCCGGGAGAACTTCTGGGATCACTACCGCGGCTTCGACCTCGATCGCGACGGGATTGGCGACGTACCGTTCCGGCCGGTGCGGCTCTTCTCGCTCGTGGTCGGGCAGAGCGCGCCGGCGCTGATCCTGCTCCGGAGCACCTTCGTCGACCTCCTCGACGCCGCCGAGCGCCTGCTCCCGATTCTCACGCCGGAGGCCCTCGTCGACCCTCGCCCGCTGATGGCGGCGCCGCGATGAGCGCGGCGCCGGAGGTTCGCGTCGAGGGGCTTACCAAGCGGTTCGGCCGGCTCCAGGCGCTCCGAGGGATCGACCTGACGATCGCGGCGGGACGGATCACCGCAGTCCTCGGGCCTAACGCCGCCGGGAAGACGACGGTGATCAAGGCGGTGCTCGGTCTGGTGAGGCTCGACCGGCACGGCGGCCGGATTCTGATCGATGGCGAGCCCATCGCCAGCGGCTACCGGTACCGGGAGCGGATCGGCTACATGCCACAGGCGGCGCAGTTCCCCGAATACCTCACCGGGCGAGAAGTCATCAACCTGCTGCGCGATCTGCGGGGTCGGCCCGCTGATCTCGATGAAGAGCTGCTGGAGCGATTCGCGCTCGGGCCGGCGCTCGAGAAGCCGATTCGAACGCTCTCGGGCGGCACCCGCCAAAAGATCAACGCCATCGTCGCGTTCCTGTTTCGTCCTTCGCTCCTGATACTCGACGAGCCGACCGCCGGCCTCGACCCGATCGCGAGCGGCGTTCTCAAGGACAAAGTCCAGCGCGCGCCGAGCGAAGGAAAGACGGTTTTGGTCACATCGCACGTTCTGAGCGAGGTCGAGGAGATGGCGCAGGATATTGTCTTCCTGATCGAGGGGAGGGTCGAGTTCACGGGCACGCTAGCGTCGCTGATCGAGACGACCGGAGAGCCGAAGCTCGAGCGGGCAATCGCCCGTTTGCTCGCGCGGCGGGCGGCGTGAGCGCCGTTGGGCGGGTGACGAGCGCGCAGCTGAGAAACGTCACGCGGAGCCCGGCAATGATCGGGTACGCTCTGGTGCTGTTCGCGATCACCGAGCTCTTGCTGCAATTCGGCGGCAGTGGCGTGCGGGCGCTCCTCAGCCTCGTCAACGTCGTGCTCACCCTCCTGCCGCTGGTGAGCGTAGTCTTCGGCACGCTCTACGTCTACAATGCCCGCGAGTTCATCGAGCTCCTCTTGGCCCAGCCCGTGAGCCGCGGATCGCTCTACCTTGGGCTCTTCGGTGGGCTCGTCATTCCGCTCCTGACCGCTTTCCTGCTCGGGGTCGGAGCGCCCCTTGCGATTCGTGCCGTCAGCGAGCCCGGGATCGCCCGGCCGTTGGTCACGCTGCTTGCCGTGGGCTCCCTCCTCACGATCGTGTTCACGGCGTTCGCCCTCTGCGTGGCGGTCCTGGTCGAGGACCGGGCACGAGGGTTAGGCGCAGCGCTGCTCGTCTGGCTCGGCTGCACTGTCGCGTACGACGGCCTTATCCTGCTGGTCCTGACGACCCTGCGCGACCGCCCCCTCGAGATTCCGGTCCTGGTGCTCACCTTCCTCAATCCGATCGACCTCGGCCGAGTGGTGCTGCTGTTGACCTTCGACGTGGCGGCGTTGATGGGCTACACCGGGACCGTGTTCGAGCGGATGTTCGGAACCTCGAGCGGGCTCGCCGCCGCGTTTGGGATGCTGGCGCTCTGTGCGGCGGTGCCGCTGTGGCTTGGGTGTCACTGGTTCCGCCGCAAGGATTTCTAGCCGGCCCAGTGCGCTCGACCATCGTCTCGCCTCGGAGTGGCCCGGGATTCAACGAGAGTATCTCGTTCCGTACCTCATCTCGAACGCAATCGCCCTGGTCTGAGATCATCACCGCGCCCTCCGGCTCGGTCACCCCGAGGTCGTACTTTCCAGTCACAAGACGGTCGGGCAGG
>JBDTOH010000538.1:0-4177 GCA_039933355.1 Gemmatimonadota bacterium
AACCGCTGGATCGTGTTCCACAAGCCGCTCGGGGTGGTCACGACCGCGAGCGACGAAGAGGGGCGGAAGACGGTCTACGAGTTCGTGCCGAAGCGGGAAGGGCTTCGCTATGTCGGCCGGCTCGACGTCATGACCACCGGTCTGCTGCTGATGACAACCGACGGTGAGGCGATCCACCGGCTCACGCATCCTTCGTATCGGGTTCCGCGCCACTACACCGCGCTGGTGCACGGTCCCTCGACCGGCGACTGGACGACGCTGGTCAAGAAGCCGATCGCAATCGACGGCCGGCCGGTCCGCCCGACCCAGGTCCGGGTGCGTCCCGGGACTGGGGGCCGGAGCATCATCGACCTGGTGCTGATCGAGGGCCGCAACAACATCGTCCGCAAGTGGGTCGCGGCGTTAGGCGGGAAGATCGAGCGCCTCGCGCGGCTGAGCTACGGCCCGATCCGGCTCGGCGAGCTGCCGGTGGGGGATTGGCGCCCGCTCAAGGACTCCGAGGTCCGCGATCTCTACCGCTTGATCAAGCTGCCGGTCCCCTGAGCGGGCCGGTCACTCCGCCTTCGAGGAGGCCCATGGGCTCTTCAGCACCCGCCGTTCCCGCCGCCCCCGCCGGGCATGCCGGCGCGGCCACGCTCCAGCAGGCTCTCGACGAGGTCGGCCGCCGAGTCGTCGGCCAGATCGCGATGGTCGAGCGCCTGCTCGTCGGGCTGCTCACCGGGGGCCACATTCTGATCGAGGGGGTTCCCGGGCTCGCGAAGACGCTGGCGGTCCGAACCCTCGCCGACATTCTGTCGGCGAGCTACTCGCGCATTCAGTTCACGCCCGACCTGCTCCCGGCCGACATCATCGGGACGATGGTGTTCGATCCGAAGACCCAGGAGTTCTACCCGAAGCACGGGCCGCTCTTCGCGCACATCGTGCTGGCCGACGAGATCAACCGGGCGCCCGCCAAGGTCCAGTCCGCGCTGCTCGAGGCGATGCAGGAGCATCAGGTCACCATCGGCGGCGTGACGTACCGGCTCCCAGAGCCGTTTCTCGTCCTTGCGACTCAGAATCCGATCGAGAACGAGGGCACCTATCCGCTCCCGGAGGCGCAGCTCGACCGGTTTCTGCTCAAGGTCCATGTCGGCTACCCGAGCCGGACCGAGGAGAAGGAGATCCTCCATCGGATGAGCAGCGGTGATCCGATTCCCGTGAGCAAGGTGCTCGAAGCGAGCGCGGTCCTCGAGCTTCGGCACACCGTCGCCGCGGTCCACCTCGATCCCCGTCTGGCCGACTATATCGTCGATCTGGTCCGGGCGACGCGGGAGCCTTCGGTGGTCGGGCTCACGGCGCTGACGCCGCTGATCGCGTTCGGTGCCTCGCCCCGCGCCTCGATCTCGCTGGCGCAAGCCTCGCGGGCGATGGCGTTCCTCCGCGGCCGGAGCTATGTCACGCCTCAGGACGTCCAGGCCCTCGCACCGGACGTCCTCCGCCACCGAATCGTGCTCACGTTCGAGGCCGAAGCCGAGGATGTGACCACGGACACTATCGTCGAGCAGGTGTTAGGCAAGGTGAAGGCGCCGTGATCAAGCCGGGCGGGATCTCACCCGAGATCCTCAAGCAGGTAAAGGCGATCGCGATTCGCACCCGGGGAGTGGTCGACACCCTCCTGAGCGGCGAGACCCGGTCGGTATTCCGGGGGCAGGGAATGGAGTTCGCCGAAGTCCGGGCCTACGACTACGGCGACGACTTCAGGACCATCGACTGGAACGTGTCCGCGCGGTTAGGCGCCCCCTTCGTCAAGACCTTCACCGAAGAACGCGAGCTGACCCTGCTGCTGGTCGTCGACCAGTCGGCATCGACCCAGGTCGGCACGCCTGTGACCCGGGCTGCCCGGGCGACCGAAGTCGCGGCGGTGCTCGCCCTCGCGGGCGCCCGGGAGCAGGATCGGGTCGGCGGCCTCATCTTCACGAGCGAGGTCGAGCATGTGGTCCCGCCGGCGAAAGGCCGCCGCCACGCCCTCCGACTGATCCGTGATCTGCTCGCGTTCAGCCCCGATGCACCCGGCACCAATGTCGCCCAGGCCATCGTCTATGCCTCGAAGGTGCTCGGCCACCGCAGTGTGGTGGTGATTCTGTCCGACTTCCTCGCCCCCGACTGGGAGCTGCCGCTCAAGGAGCTCGCCGGGCGCCACGACGTCATCGCGATCTCGATCGACGATGAGCGGGCGCTCCGGCCCTCGGGGCACGGCTGGATCGACTTTGCCGACGCGGAGAGCGGTGAGCGCGTGCTCGTCGATACCGGGGACATCGTCGCGCGGAAGCGATGGGAGATCACCGCGCGACGGCGGATCGAGGAGCGGAACGATCGGCTTCGCGCCGCGGGAGCCGAGCACGTCGCGATCGACGTGAGCTCGGACTATGCCGGGATTCTCCGGCGCACCTTCGGCAAGCGGCCGAGCCGGCGGCGGGTCCGGTGATCGGGTTTGTCCTTGCGCTGGCTGCGCTGCAGGACCGGATCCCAACAGTTGGCGATACGGTGTGGGTGGAGATCCGGGCGACGATCCCCGCGAGAATGATCGTGCGGCCTCAAGCCTGGGAGGCCGGAGACGTCGGTCAGGTGTTAGGCCCGCCGATCGTCGAAAGCAGCGGGGACAAGGTCCTGATCCGCTATCCGGTGGCGTTCTGGTATCCCGGCGACCACGTCCTCGATGTTCCCGGTCCGGTGCTGATCTCGCCCGACGGGCATTCCGATACGCTCGCCGTGACCAAGGTCGTCGCGCGGATCGGATCGGTCCTTCCGGCGAAGGTCGAGCGGAGCACCCTCGAACCCAAGCCGTCCTCGCCGCTGATCGCCCGGTCGGGTCGGTCGGTGCTGCCGATCGCCGTGTTCGAGGCCGTCGCGCTGCTCTTGACCGCCGCGTGGCTCTGGCTCACGCGCCGGCGCCGGAGAAAGGACGTCGTGGGACCGGTCCCCGAGAGCCGGCCCCCGCCGGCGACCTGGTTTGGCCGGTGGACTGCGTTAGGCGAGCCGCAGGCGGCCGTGATTGGGTGGCTGAGCGCACTGGCGCGGGCCCGAGACGCCGGACAGGCCGAGGCCGGCGGGTTGCTCGAGGCGCTGGAAAGCGCCCGCTACGCACCGGTCGAGACCGAGGCGTTGGAGCGGCTCGAGCAACAGGCCATGGCTCTCCTCGAGCGCGAGGCGTAGAGGGCGATGACGTTCGCGCGGCCGTGGCTGCTGCTCCTCCTCCTTCTCATCCCGCTCTGGCTCTGGCTGCGCGGGCGGCGCCGCCGGCCGTCGATCGCGCTGCCCGATGTGACCGTGGCGGGAAGCGCCGTGCGACGGCCTTGGCTGCCGCTGCTCCCGCCCATCCTCCGTGCCCTCGCCGCCGTCGCGCTGCTCGTGGCTGCTGCCGGCCCGCGCTCGGCGGGGGACCAGACCAAGATCCGCCGGGAAGGGATCGCGATTGTGATTGCGATCGACATCTCGAGCAGCATGCTGGCCGAGGACTTCGCGCCGTCGAATCGGATCGAGGTCGCGAAGCGGCAAGCGATCGGATTTATTCGCGGCCGCGAGGCCGACCGGATCGGGCTGGTGGCGTTCGCCGGAGAGGCGCTCACTCAGGTGCCGGTCACGCTCGACTATCCCGTGCTCGAGCGCGCGGTGCTCGATCTCAGAATCGGCACGCTCGAGGACGGAACCGCGATCGGAAGCGGGCTCGCCACCGCGGTGAATCGGCTCCGTCGCGTCCCCAGCCGCTCGAAGGTCATTCTGCTCTTGACCGATGGGGAGAACAACCGGGGCGAGATCGATCCGCAGACGGCGGCGTCGACCGCCGCGGCATTTGGAATCCGGGTCTACACGATCGGCGTAGGGACGGAAGGCGAGGCGCGGATTCCGACCGGCAGGGGGTTGAGCGGGTATCGCTACGAGATGTTGCCGGTCCGAATCGACGAGCCGCTGCTCCGGGACATCGCAGGTCGGACGGGCGGCCGGTACTTCCGCGCCAAAGACAGCGATGCCTTGAGCCGGATCTTTTCGCAGATCGATCAAATGGAGAAGAGCCAGGTCGAGATGGTCAGCTACCGGTCCGCGGAGGAAACGACCAGGCCGTTCATCATCGTGGCGCTCGCGGCACTCGCGATCGAGCTCCTGCTGTCGGCGACTCTGGTGGTTCGCGCGCCATGATCAT
>JBDTOH010000539.1:0-4174 GCA_039933355.1 Gemmatimonadota bacterium
TCCGGTTCCATCCGAGCAAGACGGCATACGAGTATACGGCGGAGCCGAGCTTGAGCGGCCCCGCGCGAGCGCGGCTCCTCGGCCTGGTCGGTCAGCTCTACCGGTACAGCTTTGCGGGCGCTCCGTGCGACCGGGCCGCCTACGCCGCCTGGCGAGCCCAGGCCGACGTCGAGCACTATGCGCCCGCGCACTGAGGTCCTCCTCGGCCTCGGGGTGCTGGCCCTGCTGACGGTGCTGGCGACCGCGTTAGGCGCGCGCCGGAATCGGAGCCCCTCGTTCGATCTCCGCGCATCGACGTACCTGGCGGGGCCGATGGGCTCGCGCGGGCTCGCCGAGGGACTCGAGCGGCTCGGGATCACCGTGCGGCGCTATCGGCAGCGGCCCCGGCAGCTGGCCGAGGCGTTAGGTGAGTCGGAGCGGCGGCGGGCCTTCGTGCTCCTCGATCCTCCGGGGTCGCTCTCGGCGGTGGAGACGAGTCAGCTGCTGCTCTTCCACAGTGGGGAGTCGGCGCCGGACCTGATCCTGGCGGGACCGGGCGCGGCAGCACCGATGCGCTGCCTCGGCTATAAGATCGGGCCGGTCGGCGGAGACTCGGCGGCGGTGGGCGGTCCCGAGCTCAGCCGCTCGAGGCCGGCTCCGGAGGTCACGGTCGCGCTCAAGCCGGTTCGCGACACCGCGGTCACAGACTCGACCCGCATCGGGGACTTTGGCGTGGTTCGCTGCGTCGCGCCGCGGTTCGCGAAGGTCGACACGCTGCTCCGCGCCCGCGGCCGGCCCGTCGCGGTCAGGCTCACCCGCGCCGATGTCGGTCCCGACATCGTTCTGATCGCGGACGGCTCGCTGGTCCGGAACCGCGCGCTCCGCCGCACCGCCGCGGGAGCGTTCATGCTGGGACTGTTCGCAGGGCGCTACGACCAGGTGGTGTTCGACGAGTACCAGCAGGGATACGGCGGGTCCGGCTCGCTCGCGGGCGCAACCCTCGAGTGGAGCCGCCGCTCGCCGTTAGGCTGGGCGGCCTGGCAGCTCGCCGCGGTCGGCCTCCTGGCGCTCGGCTTCGGCGCGGTCCGGTTCGGCGCGGCGCGCTCGTTCGAGACCCGGCGGCGGCGCTCGCCCCTCGAGCACGTTCGGGCGCTCGCGACGGTGCTCGACGCGGCCAACGGTCACGACGTCGCCATCGGCCTCCTGATCAAAGGCCTCCGCAGGCGACTTCGACAGGCCGGCGCGGTCGATCCGGCCGGGCAAGCGGGCTGGCTCGATCAACTGGCGCGGAATGTCTCCGGCGAGCGCGGGACGAGAGCGGTTGCCACCCTCGAGCAAGTCACCAGGCCCGGCCAATCGCGAGATGGAGTGCTTCGGGCCGCCAACGCAGTGGAGGACCTGTGGGAGGAATTGCGCCCGTAACGGCGGCAGAGCTAGAGCCCGGCACCGCGCTCGCGCGGCGGATCCACGCCGCGCTCACCAGCGTGGTGTTCGGTCAGGACGCCGGTCTCCGGGAAGTAGTGCTGGCGCTCATTGCCGACGGCCACGTGCTGCTTGAAGGCCCTCCGGGCACGGCCAAGACGCTGCTCGTGCGCGCGCTCGGGCAGCTCTTGACGCTGCGAATGCGCCGGATCCAGTTCACGCCGGACCTGATGCCGTCGGACATCACGGGGGTGAACCTGCTCACCCCCCACGGGGAGCTCTCGTTTCGGCCGGGTCCGTTGTTCGCGGATCTGGTGCTCGCGGACGAGATCAATCGGGCCCCCGCGAAGACGCAGGCCGCTCTGCTCGAGGCGATGCAGGAGCGCACGGTCACGGTCGACGGGACAACGCACTCGTTAGGCGCGAGCTTCGTCGTGCTGGCGACCCAGAACCCGATCGAGTTCGAAGGCACGTATCCGCTGCCGGAGGCCGAGCTCGACCGGTTCCTGATCAAGGCGCTGCTCTTCTATCCGGGCCAGGAGGCGGAGGCGCAGCTGCTCGACCGCTCGCTCGAGGGATTCGACGCGGCGCGGCCCGAGAGCTACCAGCTCGAGGCCCTCACGGATGCCGCGGGACTGGCCCAGCTCCGAGAGACCAGCCGCCGAATCCGGGTCGAGCCGAGCCTGGTGCACTACATCGTGGCGATCGTGCGAAGCACGCGAGATTCTCCCGCTCTCATTCTCGGCGCTTCGCCCCGCGCCAGCGTGGCCATTCTCCGGCTCGCGCAGGCTACCGCGCTCTTCGATGGTCGCGAGTTCGTGATTCCCGACGACGTGAAAGGCGTGGCGCGGGCCGCCTTGCGCCATCGCGTCAGGGTGGCGCCCGAGCTCGAGCTCGAGGGCGTGACGGCGGACAGCGCGCTCACCACGATCATCGAGCGGGTCGAGGCGCCCAAAGGATGATCGTCCCCAGCCGGCGGTGGTTTGTCGGCGCGGCGGCGCTCGCCGCGCTGGCCCTCGTCGCGCTCGTCTGGCCGCCGGCGGCATCGGTGCTAGTCGTCGTGGATGTGCTCTGGCTCGCCGCGCTCGTCTTCGACGTCGTCTCGCTCATGGGAAAGCCGTTCGACCAGATCCTGGTCGAGCGCGAGCCCCCACCCGCCTTTTCGGTCGGCAGGCCATTGCCGGTCGTCTATCGATGGGAAAACCGGGATAACCGCGCGGCGGTGCTCCGGGTCAGGGAAGATCTGCCGGAGCATCTGACCCAGCCGGGCGGCGCCGATCGCACGCTCGTGATTCCAGCGTCGCGCGATCTGGTCGAGACCACGCTCACCCGCCCGGTCCGGCGGGGGCGACATACCGCGGGCCGGTTCCACCTTCGCCGGCTCGGCCGACTCGGGCTGGCTTGGCGGCAGACTCGGCGCGACCAGCCGTGGACGGCGACGGTCTTTCCGAACCTCGTGGGGGTCTCGCTTCGCAGCCTGCCGACGCAGGCCCAGCGCCGTCGAGAGGCGGGGATGCGCGCGGTCCGTTCGTTAGGCCAGGGCCGGGTATTCGAGAGTCTGCGGGAGTGGGTCCCGGGCGACGACAGCCGGGCGATCGATTGGAAGGCGACGGGCCGGCGGGGTAAGGTCATGACCCGCCAGTACGAGGACGAGCGCCGCCAGATCCTGCTGCTGGTGATCGACGCGGGGAGGCTGCTCACCGCGGAGATCGACGGCGTGCCGCGGCTCGAGGCGGTGATCGACGCGGCGCTGCACCTTGCGTACAGCGCGGTGGACCGCGACGACAACGTCGGGCTCATGGTGTTCACGGACAAGGTCGACCACTTCGTGCCGCCGGCCCGAGGCCGCCGGGCGCTCAAGGCGGTGCTCGACACGCTCGCGGTCATCGAAGGCAAGCTGGTCGAGCCGAACTACCCGCTCGCCTTCTCGTACCTGGCCGCGCGAAACGGGCGCCGGGCGCTCACGGTCGTGTTCACGGACGTGGTCGATCGAACGGCGAGCGAAGCGCTCGTCGCGCAGGTCGGGTCACTCCGCCCCCGCCATCTGCCGGTGGCGGTCACGCTCCGCAACCCCGCCCTCGAGCAGCTCGCAACCGCGCGGCCGAAGACCGGGCTCGCGGCCTACGAGCGGGCGGCGGCGGAGGAGCTGCTGCAGTCTCGGGATGCCGCGCTCGCCGATATCCGCAAGCGGGGCGTGCTGGTCCTCGACGTGGCGCCGCAGGCCGCGAGCGCGGCGGTTGTGGAGCTGTATAACCGGTTGAAGCGGCAGGGGGCGGTGTGAGGGGGCTAGGGATCAGGGCTTGGGGTTGGGGGATCGTCGTGGGGTTTGGGTTCTACTGGGCGAGGATCTAGGCTGGGGGTGTGCGGATCAGTCGGATGGGCGGATACATCTGATCGCTTCGGGGCGGTGATGGGACTTGGGAGAGAGCGAGGGTGACGAAGTGAGGAACAATAAGAAAAGGAAAACAAAACAAATCACAACTCCGATTGATCCGCCTCCACCGCGGCCTTGATGTTTGCCGGAGGAGCGCCACCCTGCCGGCGACCCCTGAGTGCTCAGGGCTCAGAAGGCCGCCTAACTAACCCCCGACTCCCTGTTCCCTAATCCCTAACCCCCAATCCCTAGAGCGGAATATTCCCGTGCTTCTTCGGCGGGTTCGTGTCTCGCTTCGTCCGGAGCGTCCTCAGGGCATCGATGAGACGGGGGCGGGTGTCGCGAGGGTCGATCACGTCGTCGATGAAGCCGCGGGCGGCGGCTTTGTAGGGATTGGCG
>JBDTOH010000540.1:0-4104 GCA_039933355.1 Gemmatimonadota bacterium
GCTCATCCTCAAGGCCTTGACCCTCGCGCCTAACCATCGGCTCGGCGTCGCGCGCCGGGTCGAGCAGCTGACCGGCGGCACCTTTCAGGTCAAGCCGGGATCGCTCTTTCCCGCGCTCCACCGGCTCGAGGAGCGGGGCTGGCTGGTGTCCGAGTGGGGTGAATCGGAGAACAACCGGCGGGCCAAGTACTACCGGCTGACCCGAACCGGGCGCAATCAGTTCCGCACCGAGACCGAAAACTGGGCGCGGATCTCGATCGCGATCAACCGTTCGTTGGCCGCGACGTCGTAACTGGAGGAAAGGGGACTCATGCCGTCGCGGGTAGTGAGCTTTCTCAGAAACGTCTTCCGGCCGCGCGCGGTCGAACGGGACTTGAACGCGGAGGTCGGCTCCTACCTCGAGCTCCTGGTCGAGGAGAAGATGACGGCCGGCATGGCGCCCGAGGCCGCCCGCCGCGCGGCTCGGCTCGAGCTCGGCAGCGGCGACGACGTCAAAGAGAGCGTCCGCGACGCGCGGGCCGGTGCCTGGCTCGCGCAGGTCGTGCGCGACGTGCGCTATGGGCTCCGCGGCCTCGCGCGGACGCCGGTGTTCACCTCGGTGGCGATGGTGACGCTCGCGCTCGGGATCGGGGGCACGACGGTCATCTTCACGTTGGTCAACGCGGTCCTGCTTCGGCCGCTGGCCTATCCCGAGCCCGATCGCCTCGTCATGGTGATGGAAGCGAATCCCAAGGACCTCGGAGACCCTAACATCACATCGGCGCCCAACTACCTGGACTGGGAGCGCCGCAATCACATCTTCCAGCGAATGGCGCTCTACGAGTCGCGCGGCTTCAACCTCTCTGGTGAGCGGGAGCCCGAGGTTGTCGCCGGGCTCCGAGCGAGCAGCGGCCTCTTCGAGGTTCTCGCCGTGAGCCCACTGCTGGGCCGAGGCTTTCTCCCGGAGGACGATCTCCCCGAGAAGAACCGGATCGTCGTGTTGAGCGAAGGGCTCTGGCGCCACCGGTATGGCGCAGACCCTGAGATTGTTGGGAAGGCGGTCCGCATCAATCAGGAGGCGTACACGGTCGTCGGCGTCATGCCGCGCGCGCTTGCCTTCCCGTCACGCAACGAAGCGCTCTGGGTGCCGATCGGCCTCAACAAGAACGATCGGGACCGCGCCTCGCATTCCTTCTTCGCGGTCGCGCGGCTCAAACCGGGCGTCTCGCTCACGCAGGCCGGCGCGGACATGCGGGCGATCGGCGATGCGCTGGCCGCCGAATATCCGAAGGACAACGAGGCGAGCACCGCCGTGGTGTTTCCGATCCGCGACCTCTGGATGACTGGCGCGCGCGGTCTGCTCCGCACTCTCTTCGGCGCCGTTGCGCTGGTGCTGCTGATTGCCTGCGCGAACGTGGCGAGCCTGCTCGCCGCGCGCGGTGTTGTACGGCGGAGGGAGCTCGCGGTTCGGATCGCGATCGGCGGCAGCCGAGCCCGGATCGTGAGCCAGCTCTTGATCGAAAGCGTCCTCCTTTCCGGTTTGGGCTCGCTTCTCGGCTTTGGCCTCGCCGCCGCCGCGTTGCCGGTGCTCATCTCCATGCTTCCGCCGCAGCTGAGCAGCCTTCCATTCCGCGAGCTCGGCACGATCGCGATGGACCGATGGGTGTTCGGGTTCAGCGTGGGCGTCGCGCTCCTCGCGGGCGTGGTTTCCGGGATCGCGCCCGCGCTGCACGTCCTGCCAAGCGGGCCGAGCGAAGTGCTCAAGGAGGGCGAGGCCCGCGGCTCGACTGCGCGGCGAGGTGGCCGCCTTCGGAACGGACTCGTCGCTCTCGAGGCGGGGCTGGCGGTGGTGGTGCTGGCGGCGGCCGGTCTTCTCGTGGTCAGCATCCGAAAGGTTCTGGCGATCGATCCGGGGCTCGACCCCGCCGGCGTCGTTACGATGGGCATGGCGCTCCCGCAAGCAAACTTCTACGGGCCGCCGGCGCGGCCGCAGTTCTGCTCGCGCATGGCCGGGGAGGTGGGCGCCGTCCCGGGCGTGACCGCAGTGAGCGCGGTGAGCCATCTCCCGCTGAGCGGGGAGAACGCGAGCCGATCGATCGTGGTGGAGGGCCTAACGTCGGCCGCCCGGGCCAGCGAGCGGGCCCCGGGATACGGCGTCATCTGCCCCGCCTATTTCCGGACGATGGGCATCCCACTCACGGGCGGCCGAGACTTTACCGCGATGGATGCGGTCAACGCGCCGGCCGTCGTCATCGTCAACGAGACGCTCAAGCGTCGCTACTTTGCGGATGTGAACCCGGTCGGGCGCCGGATTCGGCTCGGGCGGCTCGACGAGCCGTCGCCGTGGCTCACAATCGTCGGCGTCGTGGCCAACGTGCGGCACTCCGGTCTCGCCAGCGAGGTCGACCCGTATCTGTACCGGCCGTACAGCCAGGCGGCCTGGCCCTCCCTGCACATCGTGATCAAGAGCGAGCGGAACGACCCCGGGATAGTGGGACCGGTGCGCCGGGCGCTCGGCCGGATCGAGCCGGAGCAGCCGATCGAGGAGGCGGTGCCGATGCCCGTGGTCGTCGAACGATCGTTAGGCTTTCTCCGGTTTCCGATGACGTTGTTCCTGGCGTTCGCCCTCCTGTCGCTCGTCCTCGCCGCGGCTGGGATCTTCGGCGTGGCGAGCCAGTCCGTCGCGCAGCGAACCCGCGAGCTCGGGATTCGAAAAGCGGTCGGCGCGAAGCCGGCCGACCTCTATCGGCTCGTCATCGGCCAGACGATGACGCCGGTCGCCTATGGGATCGGGGCCGGCATCCTCGGCTCGCTGCTCGCGGCCCGAATGCTCCGAAGTCTGCTGTTCGGCATTGCACCGGTCAGCGTCGCTACTCTCGTCTTGGTTTCGCTGATCCTCGCGGCCGTCGCCGCGCTTGCCGTGTTGGTCCCCGCCCATCGAGCGGCCCATCTCGATCCGGTAGTGACGCTGCGAGACGAGTAGACCGCTCGGCCGATTTCCGCGGCCGATTCCCGCTATCTTCCGCGAATGACGCTCCCCCGTGCCACCGCCAGGGCCACCACCGTCCTGGCCACGCTAACGGTCATTGCGGCCCTCTGGCTCGGAAGCGATGTGCTCGTCCCGGTGGCGATCGCGGCTGTGCTGGCGGCCGTTCTGCGTCCGGTGGTCCGTCAACTGGAGGGCTGGGGGATTCCGGCTCCCGTCGGCTCCGCGGCCGTCGTGCTGAGCGGAATCGCGCTGCTCTTGGTTTCGGGATCAGCGCTGTCGGATCCGGTGCGGGAGTGGAGTACCAAAGCTCCGGCGGCGATCTCCTCGGCGGTCACCAAGCTCCAACCGCTCTTCCGGCGCCTGGGCCGGTTCCGGACCTCGCTTTCGCCCCCGGCGGTCCGAGACAGCACCGGTCGGCGTGCTCCTCCGCCCGCGTCCCCCACCACGTCGGCGGGGCCGGACGTCGGATCGGTCGCACAGAGCGCCGCCGCGCCGGTGGCCGCCGGACTTCTCGGCGGAAGCGCCCGGATTCTGGGCTCGATCCTCGAGACAGTGCTGCTGCTCTTCTTCTTCTTGGCGGCCGGTCACCGGTGGAACGAGCGGCTCCGGGAGGCGGCGCCGGGCTCGGGCGAGGCGGCACTCGAGACAGCTCACGAAATCAGCCGGGTCGTCTCCCGGTACCTCGGCGCCCTAACGCTCATCAATCTCGGTCAGGGACTCGTCGTCGCGATCGTGATGGCGCTGATCGGCTTGCCGAACCCGGCACTCTGGGGAGTCCTCGCATTCGTGGCCGAGTTCCTGCCCTATGTGGGGAGCACGGTGATGATCGTGCTGCTCACGGTCGTCGGCATGGCGAGCGACCGGACCGGCGCCGGAGTGCTTTTGGCACCGGCCGCCTATCTCGCGATTGCCGTTGTCCAGACGAACTTGGTGAGCCCGCTGCTCTACGGGCACCGCCTCAAGCTCAATCCTGCTGCCATCTTCTTGTCGCTGATGATCTGGTGGTTTCTCTGGGGCGTGCCGGGAGTATTCCTCGCCGTCCCGCTGCTCGCTGCCGGCAAGGTGCTGTGTGACCGAATTCCAGGGCTGCGGGGCGTATCAGCGTTCGTCTCCGAGTAACCGTTCTGCCGCAACGT